>JAMBLH010000105.1 GCA_023336875.1 Actinomycetes bacterium | reverse complement strand
GCCTCATCATCTTCGGCTTCATCACCTGAGGCCTGACTGCTGACAGCTGACAGCTCTTCGTCTATTGACGGCTGACTGCTGACTGCTGACAGCTCCTTATCGGCTGACAGCTCTTCAGCTGCCGCCGGTGTCCCGTCGTCGTACGACATCCGGACGAGTGCCGCAGCATCCTCGTCCAGACCAGACGATGCGGTCTTGACCTCGATGTCGAGTTCTTGGGCCCGCGTGAGCACATCCTTGGATTCCATACCAAGTTCTCGTGCCAGCTCGTATACGCGTGTCTTGGCCACGCTCACCTCCGTTGACAGCTTTCAGGCGTCAGCCTTCAGCCTCTTGTCAGCTCTCAGCTATCAGCTTCAGCTTCCGAATCCTTCGTGTCTTCCTGATCCACTTCAGACGACTCCTCGCCGTCATCCGACTGTTCTACGTCTTCCGCTGAAGCCAGTTCTTCCTCTTCCGCTGAAGCCAGTTCTACGTCTTCTTGAGAATCCTCATCGCTTACGGCTGGAAGCTCTTCATCAGCCGACACCTGTGTTGCTCCGTCACCCTCTTCAACGGTTTCGAACTCGACGGCCTCCTCGTCCTCGTCAACATCAAGTCCGAGATCCTGGGACTCCGAACGGATGTCGATGCGGTATCCGGAGAGGCGTGCCGCGAGGCGTGCATTCTGACCCTCACGGCCTATGGCAAGGCTGAGCTGGTGATCCGGCACTATCACGATCGCAGTGCCCTCCTCTTCGCCCTCCTCGTCGAATCTAACCTGCTGCACGCGCGCCGGACTCAGCGCCTCGGCAATGAACCTCGCCGAGTCCTCATCCCACTCGACGATGTCAACCTTCTCGCCCTTGAGTTCATTGACGACTTGACGGACACGCGATCCTCGCGCTCCGACACAAGCCCCAACGGGATCAACGTTGTGATCGTTGGAGGCAACGGCGATCTTGGTCCTATGACCAGCCTCTCGCGCTATGGCCTTAATCTCGATGTCCCCGTCCACGAGCTCAGGAACCTCTAGCTCAAAAAGCGCTCTGATGAATTCGGGATGGCTGCGCGACACGACGATCTGAGGACCTTTACCTTCGCCTCGAACCTCGAGAATCCACGCCTTGACCCGGTTCCCGCGTTCAAGACGTTCGTAGGGGATCTTCTCTGAACCAGGAAGAATCGCTTCCGCGTCACCGAGGTCAAGGATCGAATAACGATGATCCGATTGCTGAACGATGCCGGTGATGAGATCGCCTTCGCGCCCCTCGTACAACGCGAATACCTGGTCTCGCTTCGCGTCACGAAGGCGCTGGAGAATGACCTGCTTTGCCGTCTGGGCGGCGATTCGGCCGAAGTTGTCAGGCGTGTCAGCCCATTCGTCGGTCACATTGCCGTCCTCATCGAGCTCCTGGCCGTACACCATGATCTCGCCGGTATCGGCATCGATAGTTACGCGTGCCTCCTCTGCGGCACCTGGGGTTCGCTTGTAGGCAGAAACAAGGGCATTTGCAAGCGCTTCGAGGATCGTGTCGCGAGGAACCCCTTTCTCACGTTCCAACATCTCGAGCGCATCCATGAGGTTGTAGTCCATCATCTCTCCTACGCGTCCTTGCCCGGTCGGGCGCCCTTTTCCCAGACGAAGACCGTGCGTGCGGATGACACGTCCTCGTACTGGAACTTCCGTTCGGTACCTTCGACATCGACTACGAATCCGGATTCGTCGACAATTCGCAGTGTGCCTCTGTGAGTCTTGTCGCCATCGACCTCGGCAAAGGTCTTGACCTTGACAGCATGGCCGATGGACTTTCTGTAGTGGTTGAGCCGTGTGAGCTTGCGCTCCAGCCCTGGACTTGACACCTCAAGCGTGTAGGACGAACTGAAGGGGTCATCCTCATCGATCACACGCCCTATGCCCTTCGAGAGTTCGGCAATCGTGTCTACTCCGATGGGGTCTGAGGCGTCAACGGTGACGCGCACGATCTGACCGCCGCCAAGAATCTCGATGTCATCGAGTTCTACACCCTCGGCCGCGACATATGGATCTATCCGATCCCAGAGTCGGTCCTGCACGCTTGCCACTGTTCTCCTCACACACCAAAGAGATCTCTGCCCATACAAAGAGGCGGGCCACGGCCCACCCCTGCAGAGAACTCGGTTCGTCGCTCCAGTATACCAGTGATGCGAACATGCTGGTATCGGGAGGGAGTAGACGGTCCGAGACTAAGGGACGTACCTCAGTACATCCCTAACATTGTGTAGCGGGTTACGTTGCACCGAGAAACTCCATCACGTTGGAAGCTGCGTCTTCAATGGCAATCTCCCGCTTGTCCCCCGATTTCCGTTCCACGAGCTCCACAACGCCATTGTCGAGGCCCCGGGGCCCGATCGTCACCCGCAGTGGGATACCGATAAGTTCGGCATCGGCGAATTTCACCCCTGGCCGTTCCTTTCGGTCATCAAGGAGCACCTCGACGCCGTCAGCAATCAATGACTCGTAGAGCATTGTGCTTACTTCGGTCGATCGTTCATCGTCAGGTCGAACAACCGTGATGACGACGTCGTAGGGAGCAATGTCCCGCGGCCAAACGATGCCGGCGTCATCGTGATTCGCCTCGACTGACGCGGCCATGTTGCGCTCGATACCGATTCCATACGATCCCATCACGATTGGGATCGCCTTTCCGTTTTCGTCCAACACGGAGAGACCAAGCTTGTCCGCGTAGAAAGTCCCAAGTTTAAAGATGTGACCCACCTCAATGGCAGGGAAGATCTCAAGTAATCCACCACATTCTGGGCACTCCTCCCCCGCCTCAACGGTTCTCAGATCAATCCATTCATCGACGGCGATGTCTCTCTCGACGTCCACACCCCGAACGTGGACATCGTTCTCATTCGCTCCGGTTGTCATCGAGCGACGACCGCGCAACTCGCTATCGGCATGGATGGTCACATTCTCAACTTTCACGGCTCCGAGACTGCCCGCATCCGCGCCAAGGAGACCCCGGATCTCGTCTGGTTGCGCAGGACGCATCTCGATCGACCCTGTGGCATCTTGGAGTTTCTGCTCCTGCAGCGCGTGATCACCCCGCAGCAGAATCAGAGCGAGCTCCCCATCAAGGACGTACACGAGCGTCTTGATCTGTTGGGTCGCTGCGGCGCCGCCTTCGAAGGATTCGAGGTCAGCAATGGTGCGCACGTCAGGCGTATCGAAACGCTCGATCGCAACGTCGTCCTCGGGATCCACGATCGGTGCCAATGTGGAACGTGCAGTCTCGACGTTGGCCGCATAGTCACACGCTGTGCACGCCGCAACCTCATCCTCACCAACATCGCTCCTGACCATGAACTCGATTGATGCGGTACCTCCCATTGCGCCAGAAGACGCGTGCACCGCCACCACATCCATTCCCAGGCGATCGAAGATTCTTTTGTATGCCTCAAAATGCCTGTCGAACTGGATGTCGAGCCCGTTGAAGTCCACGTCGAAGGTGTAGGAGTCCTTCATCGTGAATTCCCTCACGCGCAGGAGGCCTGACTTGGGACGGGCTTCGTCGCGGAACTTCGTCTGGATGTGGTACCACAGCTGGGGAAGCTGCTTGTAGGAGGTGAGCTCCGTGCCCACCGTGGCGAAGATCTCCTCGTGCGTTGGACCGAGAACGACGGTGCCCCCCTTGTTGTCCTCGAACGACATGATGATGTCAGCCATCGATTCGATGCGCCCGGTCTTTTCCCAGATCGCAGCGGGGTGGAGTTGTGGCAGCAGGAACTCCTGGCCACCGATCGCGTCGATCTCCTCCACGATGACCTTCATCACCTTGGTTCTCACTCGTTGGCCAAGCGGAAGCATCGAGTACACGCCTGACATCAGTTGGCGAATGTAACCGCCTCGAACAAGCAGCTTGTGGCTTATAGCTTCAGCATCTGCAGGGTCGTCGCGGAGTGTTGGAATGAATGCTTCTGACCAGCGCACGGCGCTCCTGAAAATCGGTTTCGGCGAGGATAGGCGAGGCTCAGTTGGTGTCCGTTCCTGCGGCAATATCGGCTACCGATGCCTTGAGTTCTTCCGTCCTATTGGCGTCTCCCTGAACCGCACGCAGCTCCAACGCTGTCTCAGATGCGAGATCTGCCGCAGAGACATCCGCTGCAGCCAGTCGGGCTTCGGTGCCCTCCTCAGCGATAAGAATGGCTTCTTCGATCAACGCATCAACCATCTCCGCTTCAGGCACGACCCGCACAACCTCACCCTTTATGAAAAGGTGCCCCCTCCCCCGGCCTGCCGCGAGACCGAGATCGGCCTCTCTCGCCTCGCCTGGTCCATTGACGACACAGCCCATGACTGCCACCTGCATCGCAAGACCCAGTTCCTCGAGTCGGTCATTTGCCTCGCCAGCGACCTTGATGACGTCGACCTCTGCGCGCCCACACGATGGGCAGGCGATGAAGTCGAGAGTTGTCCGCTCTCTCATGCCGAGATACTCCAGAAGTGCCCTTCCGGTTTTGGCCTCCTCAACGGGATCTGCTGTAAGAGAGAAGCGAATCGTGTCGCCAATACCTTCGTTGAGGAGGGTCGCAATCCCCGCAACGCCCTTGATCAATCCCCCTGGAAGCGGGCCGGCTTCAGTGACACCGAGATGCAGCGGATAGTCGGTTGTATCCGCAAGAAGCCGATACGACTCGACCATCAGGGGAACGTTGGAATGCTTGACGGAGATCTTCACATCGTGGAAACCAACGTCATCGAAGTACTTGATCTCTTTCATCGCTGACTCGACGAGCGCCTCAGGGGTGGCTCCTTGATACTTTTCGAGAAGGTCCTTGTCGAGAGATCCGGCGTTGACGCCGATCCGGATGGGAATCGTCGCGTCCATGCAGGCCTGGGCGACAGTCTTTATGTGAGCCTCGTTTCGGATGTTCCCCGGGTTGAGTCTCAGCGCCGACACTCCTGCTTCGATCGCGGC
>JAMBLH010000104.1 GCA_023336875.1 Actinomycetes bacterium | reverse complement strand
GTTCAATAGATGTGACTTGCCAACACCTGTGCACCCGACCAGCACGATCGACACCGTACCCGCGGTGTTGAGGGCTCCGAGAACCTCTGCTGCTGTCTTTGCATCAGCTACCACTCTTGCGTCTTCTCTGCCGAGCAGAACCATCGGCACGAGTTCGAGCGCGCTTTTGAATTGAGCTAGTTGACCAGGCACGGCACCATTTCAGCAGAACGCGAGCGTTCGCGGTTCATCAAAGATTCACACGACTCCTGCGAAGAGATCCGATTCTCCCTCGTTCCACCCAACGGACGAGTGGAGCAGTTCGAAGTCCTCCCATGGATATACGGCCTCAACGACATCGGTGGGAACCGCAAACCAGAAGCCGTCAGGATCGACCTGAGTTCGATGCGCTCGCAAAGCATCCCTCCCGACATCAACGAGGCCCGTCACATCCACGCTGGTCAGTTTGCGTGATGGTTCCTCGATTCCATCGAGCCGATCCAACCACATCTCGAACGGCGATTCACCCACAGATTCGAGCATTGCGTTGTGCAGGACTGTGATGCGCTCGAGGGTGAAGACCGGTGCGTACAGCTTCTGGATCTGCCACGGGTCGCCAGAATCGGGATAGCGATTCTCGTCCGCTGCTGCGGTTGCGAGCGCCATCGAGAGTTCATGCACACGCAGGTGATCTGGGTGGGGGTAAAACTCGTGGGCGTCATATCCGAGGACCACATCGGGCCGTTCACGTCGTACGACCCCGACGAGGCGCTCAAGCACATCATCGTACGGCTGGCGACAGAACGCACTGGGGTGCTCATTTGCATCCGAGCCGGGCATCCCAGAATCTCTGTATCCAAGCATCACGATGTCGTTGTATCCGATGATCTCCGCGGCATCTGCGAGTTCAGCTGCTCGCACCTCGGCAAGGTTCGCTGCGACCTCGGGCGAATCCATCTCGGGGTTGAGGATGTCGCCGGCTTCGCCGCCGGTCGCCGTGACCAGGACGGCACGAGTCCCCTGCGCAACGTACTTTGCAACAGTGCACGCACCCTTCGAGGATTCGTCATCTGGGTGCGCATGAAGGGCGAGGAGCGTTCCTGGCATCACGCAAACGTAGTACGACGTCAGTGGTCAGCAGTCGACAGCCGACTGTGACCCTCCGGCTACTCCAATATTGCCAGGGCCACGGCGCCTTCGTTGCACTCATCAAGGAGAGGACACCAGCGACAATGCGGCCCAGCTGTACGCGGCAACTCTGACTGGGCACCGATGGCCGAGCGAAGAGCCGAGATCATCTCGGCCACACGCACTTCCGTAGCAGCAACTCTCTCTTCGGTTGGTCGAAACACACGATGCTCGCCCGTTCTGAGTGAGATCGCCTCCATCCGCTGCGGGAGGACACGGTTCGCGTGGAGCCACGCCATTGCATAGAAATCGAGCTGGTCCTCCACGTCATCAAGATACGCGCCCGTCTTCCAATCCACGATCCTGAGTCCATCCTCGTCGGCAAAGACAGCATCGACGCGGCCTCTGAGACGGATCCCTTCTGCTGGCTGGCTCTCCACCTCAACCTCTGCGCCTTCGAATCCTTCTGTAGGCAGGTGCTTGAAGCGCTCATAGAGTTGCTCAACGTCCGCGGTAACTGCCCGGAAGTCGGAGGCCTTCATGCCAAGGGAAGCCATTTGGTTCCCAAGATGAGCCCCAGCCTCCTGCCGACACACGAGTTCGAATTCACCTTCGGGGATGGGCCCCTCGACGAGGTGCTTCGCAAAGACCCTGTGAGCAAGACTGCCGCGGAAGAGATCCACCGATGGAGCCTGATACACGCCCTGGAGTCGGGCGAGTGCCTGCTGGGGACACTTCAGATATGTCACGTACAGAGTTGCAGAAACAGGGAACTCATCACCCTCGGGAATTCGTCTGAATGTCGACACTGACGCATCGTATCCACATCTCATCCACAGACCAAGAAAGCAGATCGCTATTCGGATCCGATCCATATACTCGCTCGAGCCGCACACAATCTCTGGGACACGACACTGATGGCAGCCTCCAAACTTCGACTCTTTCCTTTCATCGCGGTTCCTTTGATGATCCTTATGCTGCCTTTGTCCATCTACTTCGTGGACAGCGCGCAGGCATCGGAAAAGGTCTCGCGCAATGTCACGATTGCCGGTGTGGATGTTGCAAGACAGACCCAGCTGGAGGCAACCGCCTCCGTTGGTGAGTACACCGATGAGGTGAGTGCCCAAGTGACACGCGTTGATGTGAATGGCACCATCTACGAACTCGTTCCCGAAGATGTTGGACTTTCATTCGACAGCACAAGCGCCGTCGATGAGGCACTTATCGTCCACAAGGGCGGGATCGGTGACTGGTTCAGCGCCTTTAGCACCGAGGTCGACGTCCCTTTGGCAGCATCAATGGATCCGGAGAAGATTGAATCGGTTCTTGCCATGTGGGAGCAGGATGCCATCGGGAATCCTGCCTTCGAAGGAGCTGTCTCTGTTTCGAACGGAACAATCACCCACGAATACCCCAGACAGGGTGAGGTGATCGATCGCTCCCGATCCGAGGCTCTTCTTCTGCAGGCGCTCGAGACCAAGACGACCAGCCTTGTCGTGCTTCCGATTGTCGAGTCGACACCGTCACTCGCCAACTCCGACATCGACGACGCTGTGGAGGAAGTCCAGCGCATCATCGATCGGGGCGTCGTGTTGACCAATACCGAATACGGCTTCGAGTTCCGTGTGTCGCCTGACGAACTCGGGAGAGCTCTCCAGACTGCCGTTGTCACAGAAGGTGGAG
>JAMBLH010000103.1 GCA_023336875.1 Actinomycetes bacterium | reverse complement strand
GGTGACCGCGAGGATCCACATACCTGGCGATCCTCAGAGTGGTGATGTGTTCGTGTGGGGCCATCCCTACGACGTCGACGGGTCGACCTCGCTCGGCGAAGACGGTGTCTCTCCATCACTGACCGCCAACAACATCCCTTCCGAGACATGGGTCGAGCTGAGGGCAGCCTTCCCAACGTCGCTGGTTGCCACAACCTCAGGCGCACGCATTGGCCAGGGTGATGGCCTCGCAACGATCATCGACGAGGAGGCCCTCTTCGCTCAACAAAACGAAGCTGCCGATCAGGCTGCTCGAACTGGCTTCATCATCGGAGTATTCGCCGCTATTGCGCTCGCGCTCGGCCTCGGTATCACCACATACGTGAGATACGGCAGGGAACCGAAGGTCGGCTACGACCAGGAGTACGAGCACTCCCCGCCAACTGACCTGCCCCCCGCTGAGGTAGGGGCCCTGCTCTCGCAGGGAGCCGTATCCGAGAAGGAATTCACCGCAACACTCTTCGACCTGATCCGCCAGGGTGCGATCTCTGCCAAGCCCACCCAAACTGTCAGATCGACGTGGGGTGGCCTCCGCGAGGAGAACATCTCGGACCTTGAACTCGACCTCACCGACAAAACAACCGGATTCAGGGACTACGAACAGTCCGTCCTCACCATTGTTGGGCGAGTCCTGGGCGACGGGCCACTTCCCCTGTTCAAGTTTCGCACTGAGATACGGGCCGACGCGTCGGCGAATGCAAAGACCTACGAATCCTTCCGGGATCGTGTGCTTGGTTCAATCAAGCGGTCAGACCTCCTCGACACCGGGGGTAACGTCGCAGCGGCGCTCACCGTGGGGCTTGCGATCGTGCTCGTTCTCGGCTCGTTCTTCGTACTCCCTGGGCTGCTCGGAAGCCGTCCAGGCGGAGCCGCTATGGCCATCCTGATCGCTATTGGAATGCTTGTCGGAGCGGTCATCCTGATCATCATCGTGAGCTTCAGACGAGTGCGAGTGAAACGAACGCAGATCGGGGCGCTCGAAGCTGCACGATGGGAGGCGTTCAAACGCTATCTCGCAGACTTCTCGAACCTCGAGGCCGCACCCTCCATCTCCCTCAAGCTCTGGGACCGCTACCTCATATATGCGATCGCCTTCGGTGTTGCAGAAGAGGTGCTCGAGCAGGCGAGGCTGCATGCACCACCTGAACTCGAGGATCGGTCATCGATCTACTGGTTCGGCAACTATGGATACACAGGGGGACACACCGAGAACGCGTTCGCGGGACTCGAATCAGCACTTACAGGTGCGTTCTCACCGCCCTCATCAGGTGGGAGTGGTGGCGGTTTCTCCGGCGGTGGAGGTGGCGGGGGCGGTGGAGGTGGCGGGGGTGCCTGGTAGCTCCGTATCATTTCGCAACCACTCACCAGGAGAGCCACGTTGACTCAGATCTCATCAAACGATCCCGTGTTCGATTCTGCGGATTCGGATCCCACCGTTTCACCGGCAGATGACTTCTATCGGTTCGCCAACGGTGGTTGGCTCGACGCGAATCCGGTGCCACCTGAGTACGGGGCATGGGGCTCGGCCCATGAAGTCCATGTGCGCAACGAAACGATCCTGCGAGAGCTACTCCAGGGCGCTGTGGCGACAGAGTCGGAATCCGGTTCAATCCAACAGATGGTCGGCGACTACTACGCCTCTGGAATGAACACCGGCACTATTGAGGCACTGGGTCTCACCCCCATCCGGCCGTGGCTGGATCAGATCGAGGCACTCGAGAATGTTGGAGACATCAGAGAGTTGGCAGCCGAGTTCCATCATTCTGGAATCGGTGTTCTCTTCGGCATGAGCATCATCCCCGACTTTGAAAACCCAACCTCGAATCTCCTGTATCTCGATCAGAGCGGCCTGGGGCTCCCCGACCGCGACTACTACCTGAGAGAGGACGACCAGTCACAGGCCCTTCTGGCCGCCTATCGCGAGCACATCTCTCGCACGCTTGCTCTGGCTGATATCGACGCAACCGAGACCGCGGTCAGCGCGATCCTCGCGATCGAGACCGCTATTGCCGAGTCGTCCTATACAAACGTCCAGATGCGAGACGTGGAGTTGATCACGAACAAGCACAACGTGGACGCCGCCAACGAGTTGATGCCCCACTTTGGCATGGCCACATACCTCGCCCAGATCGGTGCGGGGGACGAAGCTGAGATCAATGTTGACAACATTGATCTCTACCCAGCACTCGACACGATGCTCGCGACAACGTCGATCGACGACTGGAAATCCTACTTCACCTGGCATCTGCTGCGTGCAACCGCCTCGAGTCTGCCCGAGGGGTTCGAGAGTGAGGCATTCGATTTCTACGGTAGAACCTTGGGTGGTCAGCAGAAACAGAAAGAGCGGTGGAAGCGTGTGCTGGGTGCCGGATCCGGTGACATCGGCGAGCTGATCTCACAGCTCTATGTGGCTGACAACTTCCCTCCAGAATCGAAGCGGTCCATGGAGCAACTTGTCGACAACCTCATCATCGCGATGGGTGAGAGACTCAGAACTATCCCGTGGATGAGCGATGAGACACGAAGCGAAGCTCTACTGAAGCTCGATGGCTTTGGCTACAAGATCGGGTACCCCGACGTGTGGCGCGACTACTCGGACCTCGCTGTTGCCCCGAACGAGTGGCTCGGGAATCGCACTGCCGCTGCCCGATTCGAGTTCAACCGACAGATCGCCAAATTGGGCCAACCCGTCGACCCGCACGAGTGGAGCATGCCGCCCCACATCGTGAACGCGTACTATCACCCACTCCGCAACGAAATCGTCTTCCCTGCCGGGATGCTGCAGCCGCCGTTCTTCACACCCGATGCCGATGACGCAGTGAACTACGGTGCCATCGGTTCCGTGATCGGCCACGAGATCACCCATGGCTTCGATGATCAGGGGAGCAAATTCGATGCAACGGGCCAGATGCGCGACTGGTGGACAGCGGAGGACATGGACGAGTTCGAGCGACGTGCCAAGGTCGTGACGGAGCAGTTCGATGCGTATGAGGTCGAGGTCGGTCTGAATGTGAATGGAGAGCTGACGCTCGGTGAAAACATCGCCGATCTCGGCGGCCTGAAAATCGCTCTCACCGCCATGCGTGCTGCCCAGCAGGGCGGCGAGGCCAAGTCGATAGCTGGATTGACTCCCGAGCAGCGCTTCTATGTCTCCTACGCACGAGCGTGGCGTCAGAACTACACGGATGAGTACCTCAGGCTGCTCGTGAACTCCGACCCACACAGCCCGAGCCACTTCCGATGCAACGGACCGCTCAGCAATCTTGGATCGTTCGCAGACGCGTTCAACATCACCGATGACTCGGCTTCAATGCGAGCTAGCGCTGAGCGTGCCGATATCTGGTAGCTGATTGAGTTCGCCCAGAAAGTGGGATCCCTGTTTCAGTCAGACAGTGCGCTCTCATCCGGCCTGGCAATCAGACCCAGTACACCGCCGATCGCCGCAATCACTCCGCCGATTCCGAGTAGGTACCACCCGACGCTGATAGAGACGGTGAACGCCTGTGGAATCAACCCGGCTTCGAACGCACCGGCGAGTCCCTTCTGGAGCGTGTCGGCATCATCGAGGGCTCCCTTTGCGGCTATCCCACCGATGACCATCATGAGCACACCGAGGACCGTGACGATGAGGGCATTCATCCGCGATAGTGCATCCTTGATGTTCGGAATCAACGACACAACGAGCACTGCAACGAGGGCGATCAGGAAGATCGCCGTACCAGCTGCGTTGTCGTTCCACATCGCCGTGAAGATCCGATCGAAGCCGTCAGGAAACGCAGGATTCGCTGCGTTCAGATCCGGCAGAATGACCTCGGCATCGGAACTCGCCGACTTCAGTCCTAATCCAATTAGCGCCAAAACAACGCCAACCAGGGTGGTTATACGTCCATATTGCATGTGTCTCCCTTTCCTCGCACGCCCAGCGTAGAGAAATCACCCATCGGATTACAAGCGTTTCGGCATGAGCGCCACATCTCTGATCATCGGACCCGCGCTATATACCCTCCGGTTTGCCATCGGCTGGCTTCCAGATATCGCCTGTCTCAGGGGGAAGATATTGCTTGATCGGCTTGGCCGGTACACCACCTGCAACCGTGTAGTCGGGAATGTCCTTCGTGACCACAGAATTGGCACCGATGATGCACCGATACCCAACATTGACCCCTGCCATGAGTACAGCGTTGTAGCCGAGCACCGAGTTGTCACCAACCGCAACTGAGAGGCCCGAGCGGCCTCCGTACGCTATCGGCAGCGAGAAATCGTCGAAGGGATGTGTGTGCGTCATAGCTACTTACTAATCAAGTAAGAAACCAAATTCCCATTGTGAGTTCGGGCGATGAGCAAGCCTCGGTTAGAGAAGCAGCCGAATCGCGCTCGCCGACTCATCGAAGCGCCGAACCCAGCGTTTGCCGTGGGCCGGAGTTGCGGGTGGATCGAGGGCGAACACGATGTGATGCGCCAGTTCGTGCGCCACCGTCATGAGTGTTGTCGTGCGCCCCAGACGGATCGCTCCGTAGACAGCGAACGGTGTGCGCATGCCACTCTCGATCTCGTCGATCTTTTGCTCTCCATGACACTCCACGAGCAACCATCTCGGTTGCTCGGTCGCACCGGTGTATGGCGACCGGCGAGCATGAAACTTCAATCGCGGCGCCTCGACGCCAAAAGAGGAGCACACCGAAAGGACAAGGTCGGCAACGTCTGTATCTGCTACTGCGAGCCCGTCGAGTTGCTCGAGCAGAAGAGGATCGTCTGAGAATCGCTGAACCCTGGCCTGGTGTCGTCGTCGCGGTCCACTCGCTATGGGTGTGTATGGGATCCGTGCCGTCATGTCCGAACCGTATCGCACACCAGTGACAAGAAGCCAGTGCCTGCTCTCCACCGAAGAGCAACTACCGTCTAGCAACTACACCCCACGGAGCAGACAATGGAGCACGAGCGCGGCATCTGGTATGGGGTTGCGGCCTATGTGCTGTGGGGTCTGACTCCGATCTTCTGGAACCTCGTGCAGAGCAGTGCCGAGTCCCTCCTTCTCCATCGAATCGTGTGGTCCGTCCCGATCCTGTTGCTGATCGTGACCGTGAGACACCAGTGGCCAGTATTCAGGAAGGGATACGCCAGCTGGCAACCTCGGCTCACCACCGCCGTTGCTGCAGCGCTACTCGCCATCAACTGGGGTACGTTTGTATGGGCCGT
>JAMBLH010000102.1 GCA_023336875.1 Actinomycetes bacterium | reverse complement strand
TCTGGCAGGAGTGAGATGCGCTGGATTCCATGCATTGCAAGTCTCGGGAACCAGAGAGACTTGCGCACATTCCAGTTCGTCTTTGGGAAGTCTCCTGAGTTCCAGCGTCTGCCGGCCTCGAGAACCGCAACGCTGTACCCCTTTTCGGCGAGGCGCAGAGCGCTCACGCTCCCACCGAATCCCGATCCGATGATGACCACGTCGAACTTGTTGCGAGCGGTCACGGTCGCATCAGATCAGGGCTGATCCCCACACCGGCACGCCGCCACCGTTGATGACCTTCGACTTCTCGCTTGCCAAGAAGTTGATCACTTCGGCGATGTCCTCGGGTTGGGGCCAATTGACATAGTCGGCGTAGGGGAGTGCGGATCGAGTTGCCTCGGTATTGATCACCGATGGCAGAAGTGTGTTGCACGTCGTATTCGTGTCGAGGAGTTCCGTCGCCACCGACCGAGACAGTGCAAGCACGCCTGCCTTTGCCATGTTGTAGGCAGCTTGACCAGCCGGAGCCTCCTGGGAGTGCTTTGATCCCATGAGGATTATGCGCCCCCACTCCTCAGACATGAGCGGAATGGCCGCCCTGGTCGCGTTCCAGGCTGTTTTGAGGTTCAGATCGAGCATGCGGTCGAGGCGAACGTCGCTCGTCTCAGCAACATCTCGACCGCCGGACCATCCGCCAACGAGAGAAGCCATGACATTGATGGGCCCGAAGCTACCGGCAACCTCATCGAAGAAGATGCTCACGGCTTCGGCGTTTGAGGCGTCCACTCTTCTGATGATGAGTTTGTCCTCGCCGAGTTCCATCCTCTGTTCCAGCCGTGTCGCATCGTCCGGAAGCAGGTAGGTCGCCCCAACGGAGAACCCTCGGTCGATCAGCATGGGAATGAGGCAGAAGCCGACAGAGCCCGTGCCTCCTGTGATAACAGCTACTGGTGATTGGTTCATCTGTCCCACACTAGCGACCATTTCGGAACCTATCTGAGCCGTGGTACGCTCCTCACACCAGTCGGCAGTTACTCCGGAGGAAACATGGCGTCCATCACCCTCGAAGATATTGGGAAGATCTATCCCGACGGCACCCGAGCTGTTGGTCAGGTCAACCTTGAGATCCAAGACTCAGAGTTCCTTGTGCTCGTCGGACCCTCCGGCTGCGGCAAGTCAACTGTGCTCAGGATGATCGCTGGCCTCGAGGACATCACCGAGGGCAAGTTGAGCATCGGTGACAAGGTCGTCAATGACGTGCCACCCAAGGACAGAGACATCGCCATGGTCTTCCAGAACTATGCGCTGTACCCGCACATGTCTGTCTATGACAACATGGCCTTTGGGTTGAAGCTCCGCAAGATGCCCAAGGACGAGATCAAACGTCGTGTGAATGAGGCAGCAGAGACCCTTGAGATCACGGATCTGCTTGAGCGTAAGCCAAAAGCGCTGTCCGGCGGTCAGCGCCAGAGGGTCGCGATGGGTCGCGCCATTGTCCGTGAGCCCAGTGCGTTCCTGATGGATGAGCCGCTCTCAAACCTTGACGCGAAATTGCGCGTCCAGATGCGCACCGAACTCGGTCGACTCCACATTCGGCTTGGCACCACGACTGTATATGTAACCCACGACCAGATCGAGGCGATGACCCTCGGCCACCGAGTCGCGGTGATGCGCCCAGTATCGGCAAAGCGTCCCTACAACCTTCAGCAGGTAGCTGCCCCGACCGAGCTCTTCAACAACCCCGTAAACCTGTTCGTGGCCGGCTTCATTGGGAGTCCTGCGATGAACATGGTGTACTGCGAGCTGAGCAAGGACGGCGACCGCATTGAGGCCACCTTCGGAGGGAAGACGATCACCGTTGGCCGGGAATCCGTCAAAGCGCATCCGGGTCTCGAGAACTACGTTGGCAAAAAGCTCGTCCTCGGAATCAGGCCGGGGGCGTTCGAACATGCCCAATCAGCGGACAGCATACCGGGTCGTACGATCGAGGTCGTGACTGACGTGAACGAGAACCTTGGCTCAGAATCCTACGTCCACTTCTATATCGATTCTCCCCCCGTGATTACGCCTGATATCGAGGAGCTGCTCGCGGATTCTGGTCTCGACCCTAACTCCCTCGGTGACAGGACAAAGTTCACGGCTCGCACGACCGCCGATGTGATTGTGCCGGACGGTGCCACTGTTGACCTGATCGTTGAAACAGGAAGGCTTCACTTCTTTGACATTCTGACCGGCGACAAGGTTGGCGTGAGCGAACGTGCAAGGGCCGACGCTGGCACGCTCACCGACGCAGAAGCTGCTACAGACACCGATCTCGACAGTTAGAGCACTTCGACTTCCATAGCGACTTCGATACCGACTTCAAAGAGTTCCGGCAGGAGTCCGCTGCCAGGAACTGCTTCACTCATCGTGAAGACTCCTGGGCGATCCACCGAACCTCGAGCGATCAGGTCTGCCAACGCAGTGGCGGGAAATGCTGTGGTGCGCGCGAGCGCGGAGAATCCACCCTGTGCAACGTCGGTGATCTGGCGGGTTGTCCTCGTGCCATTCTGATCGCGCCATACCCGCACCAGTACAACGTCTGGTGCTCCGCGGGGCATTGTTCGGTTGAGTGCTTCGAGAAGGACCGCTCTCGGAGACACAGCAACGGAGCCAATTATTCGCTTCGGTTCGTCGAACATGCCCATTTCGAGAAGCGACCGGAATATATGTCCGTGACCTGGGTATCTCAATGTCTTGTATTCGAGGGATCGGACGCGACCGACGTGGCAAATCGGCATTGTTGATGTACCACCCGCGGTGGAGAAGGCCTCCAGCGGTCCCCACCGCTCCCAGTCCACGTCCTCGAACCGAGTCAGAGGCTCCACAATCGTGTACTCACCGTCCCTGATGGTCTCGCACGGTTCTGCATACTCGTTGATGAGACCCTCCGGACTGAAGGCGAGCTGATAGCCGAATGCTCCAACGGGTTCCTGGGGGAGAGCGCCGACGCGCAACTGGATCGAGTCGATGTCACCATCGGAGGACGATGCAATGAGATCCTCTGCAAGGACGTTCGCCAGGCCGGGAGCGAGGCCGCAGTCGGGGACAATCATCACGCCTGCGTCGACCGCCTGATCGTGTAGGTGCTTCTGGGAGGCAACGATGGTTGGGTTGCCGCCAAAGTCGAGGTAGTGGGTTCCTGTGGTCAACGCCGCCGTTGCGACAGACAGGCCGAATCGGTAGGGGATAGCGGAGACAACGATTTCAAAGCGGTCAAGTTCCTTGAGGAGGCCCGCTGTGTGATCGGCGTCGATCAGCGTCGCATCTGCACCGCTTATGGCTGCTGCGGTTCGAGCGGTGTCAATGTCGGCGTCCGCGACGGCAACGTCGTGTCCGCGGCGCACCAGATCCCACGCTGCTGCGGTTCCTACGATCCCCGAACCGAGAACGAGTGTTGCCACTAGGGAGCAATCTTTCTGAAGGATTCTGCGGGTCCTATGCCGAACTGTTCGCCGTTGTTGGCATGCCACAGAGCGAGGCGATCGATGAATGCCACACGTCGCTCGGCGCTGGAGCCGGCGTCGCCCATGGTTGTGACTCCCTGGGAGGAGTGGCACAACAGAGCCTCGACCTTCCTATCGAACCACTCTGGTGTCACCGGCTCCGCGTGGTTCGGTTCGTCTGCGGACCATAGGAGAAGCGCATCGGGCCGATGGGATGGCACTTCGATGTCCGGATAGGCGAGGGGTTCTCTTGCGGCAACGACCGCATCGACGGCAGCGAAACCGGTTGCACGGTGATCAGGATGGAGTTGGTATCTCTGCCAAGGATCGTGCGTGAGCACAACATCCGGCCTGACCACACGGATCTGGGTGGCTATCTCCTTACGCAGGCCCATGGAGTATTCGAGTTCACCGTCCACATGGCCCAAGTGGATCGTTGACGCGCCGCCGAGAGCGGCGGCTGATCGTCGTTGCTCTTCTTCTCTGGTGGCGACGAGGTCATTGGGTTCGGTGTTCGGATCCCATGAGCCCTTCGATCCATCGGTGACGACGAGGATGGTGATCTCGGCGCCGTCCGCTCTCCAGCGCGCAAGCGTCGCGCCTGCACCGAACTCTGCGTCGTCTGGGTGGGCCCCGATCGTCAGGACGGTCCTCGGAGCCCGCAGCGGCGCTTCGTCTTCTGACAGTGCGTCGTATAGGTCGGTTGTCATGATCTCAGGCTAGAGGCACGAAGAACCTCAGGGAAGGCCGAGAGTTGCAGCGGTGTGTCGATGTCGAGCGACAGCTCAGGGCTGGGCATGACAGCTGCCGTCGGAACTGTGGCGAAGTGGCGTTGAAATGAACCCGGACCGAAGGAGAATGCAAATGGCCCTCCGGACGCGATGACGTTTGTACCGCCGTCGCTGCTCGGAACCAGGACGGTCCTTTGTGATGAGGCTTCCGCAATCGTGTGGACGGCTCTGGAACTCACGAGCGGTAGATCGGCATGCATCACGATCCACGGAACTCCGCTCATCGATGCAACGGCGAAAGCGGCAGCGGCGGAGAGTCCTTTGCCGGGATCGGGTAGGTGCTCGACCCCGATCATCCGCGCCCATGCAATGACCTCCTCCGACGACGACACCACGACGACTCGAAGGTCGGTTCCTTGCGCAGCTGTGACAGCTCGTGTGCAAAGCTCTCTGGAAAGGTCTGCTCGCTGATCGGCGGTGAGGACAGGACTCAGGCGAGACATTCCACCAAATCGCCGTATCGGGATGATGGCCGTTGGCAAGTGGAGCACGGGCTATTTGTCCGGGAACTCAGCAAGCTGGATGAGCACGCCATGAGCAGACGCGGGGTGCACGAAGGCTTCCTTCCAATCAGCGTTGGTGTCATCGAATCCCACGACGGTGAAGCCGAGTGAGCGTGCCCTCGCCACGGCAGCTCGAATGTCGGTCACCTTGAAGGTGAGGTGATGCAAGCCCTCTCCATGCTCGTCGAGGTATCTGTTGAGGAAGTTCCTCTCGTCCTCGGCTGCTGGGCTGATCATCTCGAGGCGTCCCTGCCCTGGCAGATCGAACTGGATCCACTCAAAGTCGCCTTCATGGCTCAACCCACCCCCTACATGGGTTCCGCCCAGTAGATCAACGAGTGTTTGGGCGATACCGATGTTATGCACGGCGATCGACACATGATCGAATCGTTCGATGACATCCTGGAGACCTTCGTGCATCGCTTCGGTGTCAGTCATGGCTTACAGGTCCTTCCTGTGTGATTGCGCGTGAAATCCTGGAGGAACGCTACTGCCTCAGCACCTTGTTTGTGATATCACGACCGTGGCAACGTTTCCTCACCGGTACGGCACCGACGAGGTGTCCCCTAAGGTGCCCACATGCGCCGCAAGACCAAGATCATCGCGACCCTCGGACCGGCAACGCAATCCCCTGAGGTCATCGTCAAGCTCATTGAACGCGGCATGAATGTTGCCCGACTGAATTTCAGTCACGGTGATCACGCCAGCCACGCTGAACGTTTCGCCGTTGTGCGGCAGTGTGCCGAGGACGTTGACCGACCGGTCGCCATCATGCAGGATATTCAGGGGCCGAAGATCCGCGTGGGTGAATTTCCTGGAGGCTCAGTCGAGCTTGTCGCGGGGGCAACCGTCCGGCTTCACGCAGGAGAGGGTGTGGGGGACGCCGAGAATATCAATATTGCCTACCTCGATCGCGTTGAGATGAGCGTCGGGGGCACGGTGTTTCTCTCTGATGGCATCATCGAGGTCGAGGCAACGGCGGTTCACGTCGATGGCGTCACAGGGACCGTGATCCAGGGTGGCACATTGTTTGATCACAAGGGGGCATCGTTCCCAGGCGCCGGTACCGCGATACCTGCAGTGACTGAGAAGGACGTTGAGGACCTGGAGTTTGGTCTCAGTCTCGGGTTCGATCTGATCGCCGCGTCCTTCGTCAACTCGGGCAAGGACATCAGCGCAGTCCGTGAAATCGTTGGGGACCTACCGGTGATCGCAAAGATCGAGACAGCGGTCGGCTATATGAATCTCGATGACATTCTCCTCGAGGCTGATGGCGCAATGGTCGCGCGTGGGGATCTGGGTGTCGAACTCTCGATCGAATCTGTCCCTCGGGCGCAATATGAGATAATCCACCGTGCAAACGCGGCTGGCAAGATCTCGATCACTGCCACTGAGATGCTTGAGTCGATGATCAAGAGTCCGCGTCCCACGCGTGCCGAAGTAGCGGATGTATACCGATCGGTACTCGACGGAACTGACGCCGTGATGCTCTCTGCGGAGACAGCAATCGGCGATTTTCCGACGCGGGCTGTGAAACTCATGGCCTCGATCTGCGTCGAGGCGGAACGCTCGGCCAGCTTCGGTAGGGCACACGACATCTCGAACCTCTCCGAGGGTGCGGCGTTCGCATCCGCTACGGCCGAAGCATCAGTGGATACCGCAGATCGACTTGGCCTCAATTCAATCGCCGCCTTCACGGAGAGTGGAACAACGGCACGGCTCCTGTCCAAGTACAGACCGAGGGCAGATGTGTATGCATTTACACCGGTCGTCAAGACATATCGGCAGATGGCGATTTATGGAGGTGTGCGACCAATGTTGATCGACCGCGTGCACTCGACGGATGACATGATCGCCGCCGCTGAGGCTGAGTTGTTGGCACGTGGGATCGTGGAAAAGGGAGAAGGCCTCGTGATGGTCGCCGGTGTACCACCGAACGAGAGTGCGTCGACGAATCTGATGAAGCTACACGAGGTTGGGTCAGGGGACGTGCTGCATCCAGCGTCCGAGGCGTAGGTGGTTACAGAGTGTCCGATCGATACCATCTGATGGTCCAGGGCGCGAGATGCACGGTGAGGAGGGAAGATGGGTCAGCGAATCGAGATCGAAAGCAGTCGGGTCGTTGATGACTCGGTGATCGTGACGACGAATCGGAGCCTCACCGGAGCAGACGGCGAAGGATACGCCTCGGCCGATCAGGCGGGCGGAGCAGGGAGTTTCGGAGCAAAGCTCGCTACTGACCTCTTTGAATCGGATAACGATATCTCTCGTGTATACGTCACATCGAACGTTGTGATCATCGGCAGGGAGACCGGTTGGTCGGATACCTCCACAGATGCCGCGACCGACGTCATCTCCGAGTTCTTTCTGTATTACTAGACAGATTTCGGCTG
>JAMBLH010000101.1 GCA_023336875.1 Actinomycetes bacterium | reverse complement strand
GACTGTGAACTGTCGACTTACAGCTCCTAAATCAGCATTGTTTGGGCGCCATCGATGATCTCGATGAAATCGGTGACGTTCAAAATGCCGTTCAGGTCGTCGTACATGTCGTCCTCGTCGAGGTCGAACATATCTACAGACATCTTGCATGCCCACATCTGGCAACCCATGTCGGATAGGTGCTGGAGGAACGAAGGGACGTCAGGAATCTCGAGTTCCTCGAGCTTCTTCTTCATCTGTTTCGTCGCCATGGCCTGCATACCTGGAATTGGCGCGAGCGCCGCAGGCATATGAGTTGCGGGGTTGCCAACGGGGGAGAACTGCAGGTTCCCCATCGTCTTCTTGTTGATCATGTCCATGCCCCAGAAGGTAAAGAAGATATGTGTCTCAACACCCTGCTCGAGCGCACCAGATGCCATTACGAGGGCTGGATAGGCCATATCGAGCGAGCCCTTGGAGCACACGAAGGCGATCTTGCGGGTCTCATCGTCGTCTCCGAAGTCCGGGACGATGTTCGCGCCTTGGTCGGTTGTCATTGTTGTCCTCCTAGATGCAGCCCTTGGGCTTCTGAAGCCCGGCTACGTATGACATCTTGCGTGCTGGTTTCTTCGGGAAGAGCTGGAACATGCTCTTGGTCGGGATCCCCCCAATGGTCGCGACACGACGCAGAGTTGGTGTCTCACCCTGTTCTGTGTAGTCGGAGCGCAGGAACGTGATAACCGCCCAATGCTCGTCGGTCAACTCCCCTATTCCAATGTTGGTTGCGAGCGTGGCGGCGAGATCTTCATCCCACTCGTCGAACTCCGTGAGAAACCCGTCCTCATCGACGTGGATTTCACGATCCGCAATGGTCGTAACTGGCATCACGCACCTCCTGTGGTGTCGCTATTGGTTTCTTCGAATGCCGTCGCCTGCGACATCGGTTTCTGAGGCCGACACGGCCTTGAATGTGTTGAGTGCCCTGGCGAGGCCCATCCGCACTTCTGGGTCCCGTATCTTACCTGCGAGAGCGAAGAGGCTCGGCGGCTCTTCTGGTTCGAGCGACGCGACCCGTGCCTGACGTTGCACGACATCAAGTAGACGCTCGGCAACGGCCAGCATCTCTGGCTGGGTGAGGTCTTTGACGATCTCGAGCATGTGCACGACATTGTCCCCAAGCGCCTCGACGTCCTCCTTCGAGTAGCTCGTGACGATCTTGTCCACGACTCCCATACCGGCACTGATGAACTCGAAGTATCCCCTGGTCTCGTAGTCATCAAGAATCTCGAGAAGCTTCACGAACGCACCGCTGGTGAGTGGACCGATGTCCGAGATGAGTTCCATAGCGCTCTCGTACTTGGCCATGCCGTCTTCGATGTTATTCGTGTTGCGGAGGATCCTTCTGAGGAGTCGGAGCATGTCAGCCGGCTCAACCCATTCCTCGACAGCCTCGAGCTCGCGGCCTGCAAGGGCCATTGCCTCGCCTGAAATGGGTGCAAGATCTGAGATCAGTTCTTCCCACTGCTGGCGTTTTAGCCTCTGTTCGCGGAGTTCGGCAACAACCAGGTCGAGCTGATCGGACATTCGGTCGAGTTTTTGCTCGAGCTCGACCGTTCGATCATCTGCTTCGACTGTCACGATTCACCGTCGCTGATCTTGCCTGCCATGAGCATCTCGTGCGGGAGGGGCATCTCCTTGCCCTTGATGAGCATGTTCCAGTACACCCACTTGAACATCATCTTGCCCCAGTGGTTGATCTCCGTCTCCTTCAATAAGGAGAACGGTCCAATGCCGGGTAGCGGGTACTTGCCTGGCAGCGGCTGTGTGTCGTAGTTGAAGTCGATCAGCAGACCTTTGCCATGGCCCGATTCGATGAAGCAGTTGGCGTGCCCGTCGAATTCCTCGAGCATCGGGAGGCCCTCGATGTAACGCAGGAAGTTCTCAGTGAATACTTCCATGGCGAAGTGAGCGACCGAGCCCGCCTTTGATGTTGGTAGGTCCGCTGCATCGCCGAGAGCGAAGACATTGTCGAAGTCCTTCGAGAGGAAGTTCCCGTTATCGACAGGGACATAATTCATCTCGTTGCCCAGACCAGAGCGTTGGATGAACTCGGCACCCATGTTCAGCGGGATGGTCACGAGCATGTCGTACTCGACCTCACGCTCGTCATAGGAGATGAGCTTCTTCTCATCGGTATCGACACGTTCGAGATAGAAGTCGGCCTCGAGGCTGATGTTCTTCTCCTCGAGGAGATTTCCGAGATGCCGTGAAGCTACTGGCTTCGTGAATGCACCGTCAAGAGGTGTCACGTAGACAATCTCGACATCATCCCTCATGTCGCGTTCGATGAAGTGTGAATCGGCCAGGAAGCTGAACTCCAATGGCGCTACAGGACACTTGATGGGCATCTCAATGATGTTGACGACGAGGCGACCGCCCTCCCACGTACGGAGGGCCTTTGCGAGGTTCTTGGCGCCTTCGAACGTGTAGAAGTCATGGACCGTCCTCCCATACTCGTCAGACTTGAGCCCAGGGGTCTCGTCCGGTCGCACCTGGGCACCCGAAGCGATGATCAGAAAGTCGTAGGTGAGCGTTGTGCCATCGACGAGCTTGACCCTGTTCTCCTCCGCCTCGATGAGATCGATCTCGGCCAGGATCATGTTGACGCCCTGGGGTATGAAGTCAATCTTGGGCTTGACGACCTCATCGGGCGTGTAGGTCCCGAATGGTATGAAGAGGAAACCCGGCTGGTAGTAGTGGTCAGTGTTCTGGTCGACGATCGTGATCTCCCAGGAATCATCGAGTCGGGGTCGGAGCTTGTTCGCTGCCATCGTGCCAGCGGTTCCAGCGCCAAGAATAAGTATCCGTTTCACCAAGTGCTCCTTTTGGATGCGGTGAGCCGTTGGCTTTGCCAGCCTCCGACTCTTCGTGCCTGAAGCAAGTATACCCACCTAGGTATCTATTGCATAGTTCGTACGTAAGGAACTCCTCCTCGTCCCAACGTCGTCTCACTGCCGCTTACCGTCTACCCTCCCGGCAATGACCGATTCCATCTCTCTCACGTATGACTATCTGTGTCCCTTCGCCCGCAATGCCAACGAGATGGTCGTCGAGGCCCTTGCAGAAGGAACGGACCTCGACGTGTTGTTCGTTCCCTTCTCGCTGAAGGAGGCTCACGCGGATGCGGACGATGTTGCACAATGGGAGCTCCCGTTGGATGCAGTCGGAACCGGCGTTCTTGCCCTGTTGTGGTCGATCGCCATTCGTGATAACCATCCGGACTTGTTTCTCGATTTCCACGTTTCGCTATTCAATGCACGTCACGACGACGGCAGCGACATCAATAACGAGAGTGTGATTGAGGATGTATGTGAAACTGTGGGCCTCGACCCGATAAGAATCCGCGAGTGTGTGGCGACTGGCGTGCCGGCCAAAACCCTCGCCACCGAACACTCACGGGTGGTGGAGGACTACGGCGTGTTCGGCGTGCCAACCTTTATCCAGGGTGACGAAGCCGTATTCGTGCGTTTTATGGATAGACACGAGATGCAAGATCTCGAAAGGGTGCTCGAGATGCTGAAATGGACGAATCTGAACGAGTTTAAACGAACCAGGATCGACCGCTGAAGCTCGATGCCTCATCCGAATGCGGCAACACCGGAGGAAATGCGAGCGTTGATTGCTGGGCGCCGCACTGACGACCCGACCTGGTTCGAATACAGCGGCGAGGTGCTTGCACCATCAAGGATCGTTGAGCTTCTGACGGGCCATCTCACAGAACGAAGAAGGACAGAGATCGAACGGGTGCTCGATAGTCGCACACTCGATGTCGGCGTTGTTGTGGAGGGGATGGTCGATCTGGGCAATGTGTCGGCGATCATGCGCTCAGCCGAGGCATTTGGTTTCCAGATGGTTCATGCGATCGACACCTCCAACGCGTTCAAGCGGTCACGTCGAACAACACGAGGTGCAGACAAGTGGATGGATCGATATCGGTGGGCTGACTCCGAGTCATGCCTGTCGAGCCTCCGCGATGACGGCTTCCACATACTCCTGGCGGATGCTTCGCAAGATGCTGTACCACTCGATGAGGCGGATCTCACTGGCAAGATCGCGATCGTCTTCGGCAACGAGCGTGATGGTGTGTCGAGCGTCACTCGGAGCAGCGTGGACGGTTCGATCCGAATCCCGATGGACGGGTTCGTGGAGAGCCTCAACGTATCGGTTGCAGCATCAATCGTTCTCCACGAGGTGCATCGTCAGCGTGTAGCGAGATACGGAAGAAGCGGAGATCTGCAACCGAGCGATCGCGACCGTATTCGAGCGGTGTGGTATCTGAAGTCTGTCCGAGAGGCAGAGGCGATTGTACGGAGGAGGGTAGACGGAGGAGGGTAGACGGTAGACGGTAGGTCCGGGGGCGCTCGTTCATGGCTGACGTGTTACTTCCTGAATTGGGGAGTTCAAGCCCTCGCTGACGGTCCAGTACGAGGATGCGGCATCGAACGTGATCGCTTCACCCTGGTGCTCCTCGGGTGAGGGCGCAAGGCACGGGTCCTCACGGAGCATGGCTGTGATCGAAACTCCGGATTCACGATGCCACATCCACACGGTCTGATAGCCGCGAACGACGAGCGTTGATCCATCCGAGCTCATGTCGGCGGCCGTCACCTCCGCGTCGAGGGACAGGCTCGAGACAAGCTCTAGTTCTGCCGGTTCGTCGGACCGATCGATCGGTGCTTTGAATACGAGAGCCTCGTTCTTGTCCTTCGTGATCAGGTACAGGGCTGGCTCCGTCGGATCGATGAAGAGCGCCTCCGCATTGTGGCCCTCCCCTGGGTATCGGTAGGTGAGGGCGAGTGACTCAGGGAACGAGCCCTCCAGATCAGAAGGATCGACGTCGAGAACGCGGTACACGGTGACGAGTCCGCCCCTGATGTCGAAATTGTCACCGATATCCCCGACATAGAGGAAATCACCCTCACCCTGTGGTCCGGGACCAGCGGACATGTCCTCCCAATCGAGGGCGAACGCCCCAGGCACACCATACGAGCCGAGGTCCTTGCCATCACCCGTGAACGCGTACAGAGTCGCGGTTCCACGCGAGTCGTTGTGAGACCAAAGTATGCCTGGCGTCGTGCGACTCGCCGCCAGACCCGATGCCTCGACCAGCTCGGGTGACTCGATCTGGCCCATATCCGTGACCGACGCATAGAGGTTGCACACCTCAACGCCGTCCGGAAGGCTCGTCGTGGTAGTGATCGACGCGACTGAAGTCGTCGTGGTCAGTGGGGTTGACGTCGTTGTCGTCGCTGCCGTGATCGTATCAGAATCGCCGGAGCGCAGGAGCAATGCGACGACAACGATCACCGTCGCGATGACGAACAGGGCAGCTGTTGATCTCCGCATGCCAACAGGGTATAGACGGCGGCGGCGTCACTCCCCGAGGCGGCCGATGGCAATCGACTGCGCGATGGCAGCCGAAATGATGTCTGCAAACTCGACGCTCTCGTTCGGAGCGTGATATTGGCTGGTTGGATCGGCAACACCTATCAGCAGTAGTGCCGCTTCAGGGTAAAGGTTCGAAAGCTCCGCGACGAACGGGATGGAGCCCCCCATCCCTGCTTCGATCGGTTGCCGGCCATAGCCCTCGCGCATACCGTCGCGATAGGCGTCAAAGGCCGGGCCATCGGTCGCGATATCGATCGCTGCACCCATTGCGCCGCTCTGAACCCTGATTTCGGCGCCCCACGGTGCCGCGGCCTCGATGTGAGAGACGAGAGCATTCATAGCGGCTTCCGGATCCTGACCAGGTGCAATACGCATGGACACCTTTGCGCTGGCGACAGGAACCAACTGGTTGAT
>JAMBLH010000100.1 GCA_023336875.1 Actinomycetes bacterium | reverse complement strand
TCACCTTGTAACACCCGCCCGGCACACCCGCTGGAGCGGGTGTTTTCTATCCCAACCACCCAGATCGCCAACCGAAGGAGCCACCCATGGCTACGAGAACGCACGCTACAACATCCCGCAGTTCGGACCGCGCTTTGCGCAGGTTCGAGGACATTCGGGATCTTCTCCCCGACGTCGGGAACCCTACACCCCTGGTACGTGTCCGCAATGCAGTGTCCGCTGACAATGTGTATCTCAAACTTGAATGGCTCAACCCGTTCGGTTCGATCAAGGACCGAGCTGCTTCGTATCTCATCCGGGGCCTGCTCGACAGCGGCGCACTCGCGAACCGCGAGATCGTGGAAGCATCCTCTGGAAATACGGCAATCGCCCTCGCCGCGATGGGAGCAGTGAGCGATACGAAGGTCACGATCACGATCCCCGACGGTGTCCCAGAAGCGACAACGACGCTACTGAGAATGCTCGGAGCCGAGGTGTGGGAGACACCTGACGAGCTGTGTCCGGTGGATCATCCCAAAGACGGCGCGATCGCGCTTGCCCGGTCGCTCGCGGCCTCTGAAGGGGGAACCAAGTATGTCATGCCGGATCAGTACGAGAACCCGGACAATGTTCGGGCCCACTATGAGACCACAGGTCCAGAGATCTGGAACCAGACCGAGGGGGAGATCTCTGCGTTCTTTGCAGGGTTCGGTACGTGTGGAACGCTCACCGGTATTGGACGGTATCTCAAGGAGCGGAACCCCGAGGTGCAGATCATCGCGATCGAACCGCAGAAGGGTCACCGGCTCCCCGGACTCAAGAGTTTTGCTGAAGCTAACGAACCGGGGAATCTGGATCGCAGCATCATCGACGACGTCGTCACTGTTGCGGACGATGCAGCCTACGCAATGACACTGAGCCTCCACCGCAACGACGGTCTGCTAGTCGGGCCGTCAACGGGCGCGATCGTTCACGCGATCGATACGCACGAAGAGATCGCCCCAGGCGTCGTTGTCGGTGTGTCGCCTGACACGAGTGCGAAGTACACCACCTACTTCAGCGAAATGCTCGGAACCCAGGGCCACCCCAAATGACAAAGACTCGAAATGAACCAAGGAGAACCATTTGATGACGACTGAGGACACCTCCCGAGTGACACCTACCGCGATACTCGACACGTCCGGGCTGTTGTGCCCCCTCCCCGTGTACAAAGCAGCCCTCGCATTGAAGTCGATGGAGATTGGGGAGATACTCGAGCTCATCTGCACCGACCCCGGGGCACTCGCAGACATCCCGGCATTCACACGACAAAGGGGAGACCGGCTCGTCGGTGTCGACGATCAAGGCAGCATGCAGGTGTTCTGGATCGAGAAGGGAACAGGCAAGTGACTACACCACTATGTCACGAACTCCGTGGAAATCGGGCGCGTCAACCGTCCGCTGCTCTCTGGTCGAGTTCTCTTTCCACGTCGGCCAGGTCGAGGCCGCGCTCTGCGAGCAGGACGAATAGGTGGTAAACGAGGTCGGCTGACTCTTCGATGACGCGGTCCGGTTCGCCACCGTTCTCATGGTTCTTCGCAGCGAGGACGAGCTCGCCGGATTCTTCGATGACCTTACGTGCGACCGCGTCGGTGCCCCCTGCGACCAGCGTCGCTGTGTAGGAGTCGCTGGTGGGTTGGCGGACGCGCTCGGTGATGGTGTTCCATAGACGTTGTATCCCGTGCGTGGTGGGTTCGGCCTTGAAACACGACGTTTGGCCCGTGTGGCAGGTTGGTCCTGCTGGCGTTGCTCTGATGAGGATGGCGTCACTATCGCAGTCGAGATTGACAGATTGGACGGCCAGAGTGTTCCCACTCGTGGCGCCCTTCTGCCAGAGCTCGCCCCGGCTCCTGCTCCAAAAGTGTACGAGGCCGGTCTCGGTGGTCTGCTCGAGGGCGTCCCTATTCGCGTAACCAAGCATCAGGACCGCATTGGTGAGCGCGTCCTGGATGATGACGGGGACAAGACCTTCGTGATCGAAACGGATCGAAGACGGTTCTACGGCCATGTGACTTTCGATTCTTGCCGTACGTCGATGCCCGCCGTCGCGAGTTGCGCTTTGACATCCGTCACCGTGTGCGTGCGGTGGTGGAAGATGGATGCCGCAAGCACGGCGTCAGCTTTTCCGTAGTCGAATGCAGCCACCATGTCGTCGGTGGACCCGGCTCCGCCGGATGCAACGATCGGCACGCTGGTCGCTTGTCGCACTGCTGCCAGGAGGGCCGTGTCGTATCCGGATTTCGTGCCGTCCTGGTCCATGGAGGTGAGCAGGATCTCTCCCGCGCCTCTCGCTGCTCCTTCTGTGGCCCACGAGATGGCGTCGAGGTCCGACATTTGCCTTCCGCCGTGTGTCCACACGGACCAGGCTCCGTTGGTGTTTACCTTGGCGTCGATCGCGAGCACAACACACTGGCTTCCGAATGCCGCTGCGCATTCGTTCAGCAGAGTGGGACGGGCAACCGCTGCTGAGTTGATCGCGACCTTGTCCGCGCCTGCACGCAGGACGGCACGCATGTCGGCGACCGAGCGGACGCCGCCACCGACCGTGAGGGGGATGCTGACCGTCGCTGCGGTGCGTTGGACGACGTCGAGGAGTGCTGGGCGATGTTCGTGCGTGGCGGTGATGTCGAGGAAGCAGATCTCGTCTGCCCCCTCATCCGCGTACCTGGCTGCCAGTTCCACTGGATCTCCTGCATCGGTGAGGTCGCTGAACTGGATGCCCTTGACGACGCGGCCGTCTGCAACATCGAGGCAGGGAATGATGCGTTTACGCAACACGGCTCGGCTCCGTCACATTCGCGACGAAATTCGACAGCAACCGGAATCCGGCGGCACCGCTGCGTTCGGGGTGGAACTGGACACCTACTCGGTTGCGGGATCGAACTGCCGCTGTGAAAGGGCTGCCGTGGTGCGCGGTGGCGATTGTCTGGTCCTCGTCGAGAGGCGCTGGTGCATAGGAGTGAACGAAGTAGAACGGTTCACCGCTGGGGATGCCATCGAACAAGGGATCCCGTCGGTGATTGACGTCGTTCCATCCCATGTGGGGGAGCGGCTGGCCAGTGACCTGCCTCACCGTTCCCGCCATGAGACCAAGACACGGCTGTGCGTCCTCGTCGGAGCGGTCGAACAAGAGTTGGAGCCCGACGCAGATTCCCAGGAGGGGACCCTCCCAAGCGGTAACAGCGTCCGCCATTCCGGTCTCGTTCAGCCGGTCCATGGCGGCTCCCGTCGCGCCCACCCCGGGAAGGACTACAGCGTCAGCTGTCGCCAAGCCAGCGGGCGACGTGATGACACGAGGTGCGGCACCGATTGCCGTCAGGGCGTTGGTGACGGAGACGAGGTTCCCTGCGCCGTGGTCGATTATCGCGACATTCGTCACAGGACACCCTTTGTCGAAGGCACACCTGCACGTCTCGGATCGAGCGCGCACGCTTGTCGCAGCGCGCGAGCAAGCGCTTTGAAACAAGCCTCCGCCATGTGGTGATCGTTGCGGCCCTCGACCGCGATGTGCATCGTCATGCGTGCGCTCGACGCGAACGCCTCGAACGCGTGAGGGATCATCTGTGTGCCGAGTATCCCGATGGAAGGCGCAATGAAGGGGAGCGTCAACACTGTATACGAGCGTCCACCTGCATCGATGGCAACGCTTGCGACCGACTCGTCCATGGGAAGCCTCACGTCGGCGAAGCGCGTGATTCCGACCCTGTCGCCAAGCGCGGCATCGAACGCCTCGCCGAGAGCAATTGCTGTGTCCTCAACGGTGTGGTGCTCGTCAATGTGGAGATCACCGATCGTGCGGATCTGCAGGTCGAAAGAGCCGTGCAAGCCGAAGGAGGTGAGGAGGTGGTCGTAGATACCGACACCGGTATCTATCTGCGTCTCGCCTGTACCGTCGATGTCCAGTTCGATCTGCACGTCCGTTTCGTTGGTGATCCTCGAGATGGTCGCTGTCCGGCGCATCACGACACATCCACACAAGTCGTCGCGAGCCGCACATTCACGGAGGCCGCGTGTGCTGTGAGGCCTTCATGGGCGGAGAGCGTTCGAATCGTCGGCGCAAGGCGTTCGAGACCGTCTCGGGTGAGTTCCTGCACCTGGCTCCATGATCCGAAATCTTCGGTCGCCAGGGGCCCATACGCTGCGGCGAGTCCACCGGTTGGAAGTATGTGATTTGCGCCGGTCGCATAGTCGCCAGCCGACTCAGGGGTCCATCTTCCGAGGAACACCGAACCGGCAGCGGTCACGGACGCAACGTCGCCACGAGGGTCCGCGGTCAGGATCGACACGTGCTCGGGCGCCCATTCGTTGGTGAACATGAGGGCTTCGTCAGGGCTACCGGCGATGATCACGAGGCCGAACGTTTCGAGCGCGTCACGGATGGTGTCGCCTCGCTCGAGTTCTTCGAGTTGGCTCGACGCCGCGGAAATCACTTCGTCTGCCACTTCTTGATCGGATGTGACCAGAGCGACGACTGAGTCCGGGCCGTGTTCCGCCTGGCACAGCAAATCCGCTGCCGCTACGACGGGTTCGGTGGTGCGATCGACGATCACTGCAGCCTCGCTCGGACCAGCCGGGAGATCGACGCCCACAGCGCCGTATACGGCAAGTTTCGCGGCGGTGACCCAAGCGCCGCCTGGACCAACGATCTTCTGAACGCGCATGATGGTTTCGGTGCCATACGCAAGTGCACCGATCGCCTGCGCGCCGCCAGTCGTGTAGATCTCGGTGACGTCGAGCATGTGAGCTGCCGCGAGCACCGCAGCGTCGATCGATCCCGAGGGCGAAGCTGGGCAAACGACCGCGATCTCGGACACACCTGCCACCTGGGCAGGTATAATACCCATGAGGAGCGACGATGGATACGCCGCGCCACCACCGGGCACGTACACACCGACACGGCGCAGGGGTGACCACCGCCGTATCACGCTGACTCCCGGCGTGGGCTCGACCAACTGATCAACCGGTCGCTGTGCCTCGTGTGTCGTCCGGATTGCAGAGATCGCTTCTTCGAGCGCGACGATCAGTTCCCGAGCAGCGCTGGTGAAGGCATCGCGGATTTCGCCCTCGTCGACCCGCAGGCCGCCCGACGCTGATCCGCCGCCATGCTTCCGATTCAGCCCAAGAAGCGCTTTATCGCCGCCCGTGCGAACTTCGCGTACGATCGCTGCGGCCTGGGTGCGCAGGTCATCGTCAGGGACAGCCGAACGCGTGACGAGTTCTGAGCGCTCCTCGGGCCCGAGGCGTTCCAGTTCGAAGGTTCTGATCTGGATCGTCATGGGATCATCTGTTCGATCGGCAGCACGAGGATTGCTGAAGCTCCTGCCGCCTCAAGCGCGGGGAGGACTCTCCACATCTCGTCTGCATCTACCACAGAGTGCATTGCATACATGCCGTGGTGAGCGAGAGATATGACAGTTGGTGAGTCTGCACCAGGGATGATGCGCTCGATCTCGGCGATCGACTCCTTCTGAACGTTCATCATCACGTATCGCTTGCGGGTCGCAGCAACGACCGATCGGATCATCGTTGTCAGTGGCGAGGATGCTCTGTCGCCGGCTGTGATCAGAGCTGCTTGGGACTCAAGCACGGTCGCGATCGGGCGCAGGCTGTTGATCATCATGGTGCTGCCGCTCGAGACGAGGTCGACGATTGCATCTGCGATGTCGAGTTTGGGTGCAACCTCGACCGACCCTCTCAGTGGAATCGTCGTGATGTCGATGCCCTTCTCGGAAAAGAATCGGTTCACCGTCAGCGGGTGGGACGTGGCAACCCTGAGCCCGGAGAAGCCGTCGATTGAAAACACGGTGGAGGACTCGTCTACGGCAGCAGTGAGTTTGCACCTTCCGAATCCGAGTTCCTGGACCACGGTGGTGTCGGCGACGGATTCGGCGACGAGGTCGAGCCCTGTAATTCCGAACTGGACGACGTCGTCGTGGACGAGCTCCGGTATGTCCTCGGCACGCACGAAGAGGACTTCAACCGGCATATTGCGCACCGGCACAGAGAGGGCCCTCGAGGATGTTTCGAGCACCAGTCCAGCCGCCCGTAGAAGATCGACGGATGGCTCGGACAGGCGGCCCTTGTTGGGGACCGCGATACGCGTGATGTCAGTCATGATCGCTGCAGTCGCTCGATGCCAAGCCGGTTGAGGGCCTCGCCATAGCCACCGCTTCCGTTGCGCAACCAGTCGTTGATCCTCGTGATCGTGGCAGTGGATACGCTGGTGTTCTCGCGGATGGCACGGTAGGAGTCACCGGCAGCAAGCCTTCGGACAACTGCCCACCTCGACACGATCTCCTCGAGTTCCCTGCGGGTACACAGGTCACGCAGGAGCCGCTCTGCGCCCTCTTGGTCCTCGAGCGAGATGATGGCATCAAGCAGGCTGGACGCGTCGTCGCTGGCTGCCCATGAGGAATCATGAGGTGTTGGCACGGTCCGACTCCTTGCTGACTTGCTGTGTTAGCATGCTAGCACAGTAACACTGCAGCGACGCAATCGATTCCGGGGCCATCCATGCAGATCATTCCAGCCGTCGATGTGCTCGACGGGTCGGTCGTACGGCTTCTTCACGGCCAATACGACCAGGTGACGACATACGCGGCCGATCCGGTTGAAGCCGCCAGCGCTTGGAGTGATGACGGAGCGTCACTTGTCCACGTGGTCGATCTGAACGGCGCCCGCACAGGGAAGCCAGATGTTGATCTGTGGAACGACCTTGGCAGCGCGGGTGTC
>JAMBLH010000099.1 GCA_023336875.1 Actinomycetes bacterium | reverse complement strand
GTGGCGGTCGTTGCGATCAGCAGTCGCAGCTTCAACGCTGCGGGGTCGATGGCTTCACAGGATTTCGTACTACTCGATGAGTCAACCGATCTCCCCTGTCCCTGGTGCCGTGCAGCCACCAGAGAGGGCGACGCACACTGCTCGACCTGTGGACAACAGTTCGGCTAGAAGATCGGCCTCTCAAATTCGCGGTTGATCAATGTATCGACCATCCCAAGATCCCTGTAGAGATTCACCGCAGCTGTATTCGAAAGATCAACCCAGAGCGTTCCCCGCGTCACGTCGGGTTCTGTGGCGAGGTGATTGAATCCGGCGATCACAAGAGCTCGACCGAGACCCTGTCCCTGCACGTGCGGCGAGACGGCGACCCTGAAGATCTCGCCGTCTCGCGTCGCATTCACTCGCGTCCAACAGAAGCCGAGTATCTCGTTGTCGTCCTCCATGACCAGGAACCCCTCCGGACCGAGCCCCGGTTGGTCGAGCAGATCGGTGAATTCACCACTATCGAGCGATGCTGCTTCTCGGTGCGATGAGAACGCCGCGCGATTGATGGCCAGGATGCTATCCGTGTCACTCGATCTCAGCATCCGCGTGACGCGGTCTCCGCAAGTGCTATCGATAGGTAGTTGAACCGTCATATAGGCAAGCTCGCGCACAACAACGAACCCTGTGTCGGCAAGTGCGTGATCCAACGAATGGCGCTGCGACCACACCGAGACTTGCTTTCCGCCCGGTACAAGTCCAAGCGCAGAAGAAAGAAGTCGATTCTCGAACTGAACGAACCGCAACCCGGGATCCAGGGCTGTTTCGACGGACCAGTGGCGTGAACCGTCGAGCTGCGGATGCTCTGCAACCACGCCGACAGCTACGACACTGCCATCTTCTTCGATCACGACCGTGCGTTCAGAGTTCTTGATCTGGGCGAGTTTTGCGTCACTCAATGGGAAGGTGCCGTCGACTTCCTCCAACCTCTCGAGAAACCGACCGACGCGTTCATCGTGCATCCCACACAGGGTAGACGGTGAGTGGAGCGATCCTTATCGAGCGAGATACGTCAGATCGGCATCCTGTTGCTACGCTCCCACCGGTGAGCAGGGTAGGACTTGTCCTCGGTGGTGGTGGCATCACAGGTGCAGCGTTCCATTTCGGAACGTTGCTTGCTATCGAGATGGCTACTGGGTGGCATCCTGACGAGGCGGAGGTGCTCATTGGTACATCATCAGGGGCATTTGTCGGCGCAATGGTCCGCGGCAATGCCCTCCACCTCGACACATTCGCTGGCACAGGTGAGACTCAGGATGAGATACACGACTGGTTGAACGGCTACCTGTACAGACGGAGTGCTCCACGAGGTGCACTTCGTTGGATACGAAGAGGTCTGCTCCCAGCGCTTCGTCAACCGAGTCTTCATGTGGCCCTTGGCAGTCCTGGGATGTACCGCACAGATGGTTTGGAGGACTGGGTACACGATACCGTTGGGCCACTCGCAGACGCGTGGCCAACGAAGCCAACGGCGATCGTTGCCTACGACGTCGAACGACGGGAACGTGTGCCCTTCGGCACGGAGGCAGCGCCAGCAGCCTCTCTCTCGAATGCAGTCGCTGCCTCGAGTGCGGTTCCGTTCGTATACGAGCCAGTGCTTATAGATGGGCGATGGTACGCAGACGGCGGGCTGGCAAGTGGCACCTCGGCTGATCTCCTCCTTGCTCACCCTGAGCCCCTTGACCTCGTGCTTGTCGTGGCGCCACTTGCAGCTACAGAGCCAAGATCTGGCGGCAAGTTCTACGAGGACGTCTTCGACAAGGTCGGCCGCGCCGCCCTAGCGGCTGAGCTCGCCATGATCCGGGAGCAGTGGCCCGATGCCGAGACGCTGGTATTGCGTCCCGATGAGGCAGTTCTTGACATTGCGAGACCCAATCCGATGTCTGTTGGTGCGGCTATTCCTACGTTCCTCGAGACGCTGCGATCCATGCGTCACGAGTTGGCCCATGGATCCGTCTGGGACATCCTCCACCGCCACCTCTATCGGGATCACCCAGCCGCGCACGCCAGAAATGCGTGAGTCATTGCGTCGATACCGTGCGTAATCTGCTGTGATGCAAGACACCGACGACACCACACCCGATAAAAAGAAGAAGAAGAAGAATCTCTGGGGCTCGAACGACCGGGTTGAACTTGTTGCGACAATCGTGCTCGCAGTCGCAACGATCCTCACTGCATGGTCAGGGTTCGAGTCAGGCAAATGGGGAGGTGAGCAGTCAGTCAACTTCTCCGAGGCGGGTGCAGCACGAACGGAGTCGACTCGGGCCGACACGCTTGCTGGCCAGCTCACCCAGATCGATGTGGCCATGTACATTGACTGGGTCACGGCTCTCAGCACCGAGCTCGCGGACGGAAGCATGACCGAAGCTGAGCTGAGTCCGTTCTCGCCGGTGAAGGGGACGATTTCCGGATTCCTGTATCTGCGGTTCCGCGAGGAATTTCTGCCGGCTCTCGATGCGTGGCTCGCCGAGGATCCGATTGGCAACCCGAATGCGCCGAAGACCCCCTTCACGATGGAGGAGTATGTCGTGGCAAAGGGTGTCGAGGCAGATGCTCTCACCAAGCTCGCCGATGAGAAGGCGGCCGCGGCCCGCACGGCAAACCAGAATGGTGACAACTACGTGCTCACGATGGTGTTGTTCGCCTCGGTACTCTTCTTCGCAGGTGTGAGTTCGAAGATGAACAGACCACGCAACCGCGTGATCATTCTCGGCTTCGGAGCGGTCACCCTCTTTGTGGGCATCGTCATTCTCGTATCGCTCCCGATCCTCTTGTAGCCCGCCGGAGCGTCAGAGCCCGCGAGGCGCTCGGGTTTTCAATTCGTCCGCGAGAAGGAACGCCAATTCCAACGACTGGCTCGCGTTCAGCCGCGGGTCACAGTGAGTGTGATATCGGTCGGCGAGATTCTCATCGACGATTTGAGCAGCACCACCCGTGCACTCGGTTACGTTCTTACCCGTGAGTTCTATATGCACGCCACCGGCATGAGTACCGATGGCACGGTGGACTTCGAAGAATCCCTGAACTTCGGCAACAACGCGCTCGAGCGGACGTGTCTTGTAGCCATTCGACGAGATAATCGTGTTGCCGTGCATTGGGTCGCATGACCAGACAACCGAGAGGCCCTCGCGTTCAACGGTCTCAACGAGGGGAGGCAGATACCGTCCCACATCCGATGCGCCATACCGCGTGATGAGGGTGAGCCTTCCGGGCTCGTTGTGGGGGTCGAGAACCGCTGCGAGGCGTATCAGATCCTCTGGTTCAAGAGAGGGGCCACACTTGATGCCAATCGGATTCTCGACTCCTCTGAGCAATTCAATGTGCGCACCATCGAGCTGACGGGTTCGATCCCCCACCCAGAGCATGTGTGCTGATGTGGCGTAGTAGTTGCCAGAGATATGGTCGACTCGTGTGAGGGCCTGTTCATAACCTGGAAGCAACGCTTCGTGGCTCGTATAGAAATCGGTCTCGCGCAGTTCCCGTGTTGACTCGGCTGTTATCCCCATCGCTCGCATGAACGCCAGAGAAGCATCGATCTCGTTTGCGAGGGTCTCGTAGCGGCTGGACTGGGTTCCGTCTTTGATGAACTCGAGATTCCATCGATGTACCTGTTCCAGGTTTGCCATGCCCCCCTGGGCAAATGCCCGTAGGAGGTTCAATGTGAGCGCGGACTGGTGGTACGCCTTGATCAGGCGTGCCGGGTCGGGCGTCCTCGCCTCGGCATCGAAGGCAATGTCATTGACGATATCGCCTCGGTAGCTCGGAAGCGAGACATCGCCGATGGTCTCGGTATCGGATGATCTTGGTTTGGCGAACTGACCCGCCATGCGCCCGACCTTCACGATGGGCATCGATGCGCCGTACGTGAGGACAACGGACATCTGCAAGATCAGCTTGAAGGTGTCCCTGATCGTATCAACGTGGAACTCCTCGAAGGATTCAGCGCAGTCTCCTCCCTGGAGCAGGAACGCTTCTCCCTTCGAAACGAGGGCCAGTTGCTTGCGCAGGCGCCTCGCCTCGCCAGCGAAGACGAGCGGAGGCGAGTTTGTCAGATCCTTCTCTGCCTCATGGAGTGCCTCGATATCGGGATACTGGGGCTGCTGCAGAATTGGCTTCGTTCGCCAGCTGTCTGGTGTCCAGGTCATGGTGTGTTTCTTGGATCCTCGGTACGATTTCCGTGCGGTGTGATGGTAACGGTGCTCGTCACATCGTCAACCCTGCGGTTCCTAGAAATCTCTGTGGTCGGGGTGGGGACCGACCCGATCGCCGACGTCAAGGGCGGCTATGGAAGCCATGTGATCATCGGTGAGAGCAAAACCGAATACTTCTCGATTCTCGCGGATTCGGTGTTTGGCGACTGATTTCGGTATGACGGCGATATCAGATTGCAGCTGCCATCTGATCGCAACCTGGGCAGGGCTGACGTTCAACTCAGACGCAATGCTGAGGAGCGTTTCATCGGAGAGCACTTGACCCTGTTTCAACGGACTCCAGGACTGGGTGAGGCACCCAACTACGGCATTGGCGGCTCTGATATCTGTCTGCTGGAGATGCGGATGCAGCTCGACCTGGTTGACTGCCGGTGCGACACTCGCATTCGCCATGAGCTGATCAAGATGGTGCGGTTCAAAGTTCGAGATGCCAATCGCACGTGCGAGGCCTTCGCTGTGGAGATGCTCCATGGCCTTCCATGTGTCCTCGGTCTTGTCTGGAACTGGCCAGTGGATTAGATACAGATCGACATGGTCCATCCCAAGTCGTTCGAGGCTCTCGGACAACGCGGCAAGGGAGGTGTCGTACCCCTGCTCAGTGTTCCACAGCTTGGTTGTCACGAATATCTCATCTCTGGGGATTCCCGAGATCTCGATCGCCTCGCCCACCCCGCGCTCATTCTGGTAGATCGCAGCTGTATCGATCAACCGATAGCCCTGCTCAAGGGCCCATGTCACAGCCTCTCGCACCTGATGGCCGTCCTGGGTCTTGAACACACCAAGTCCGAGCATTGGCATGTCAACGATTCCGTGCAGCGTTGTGAGGGGAATAGTCATGTCCCCACGGTACCGGAGCTGGGTCGGTCTGTCCCCCACACTGCAACATGGAACGAGCGTCGTGCGCTATGGCATTCTGATCCGTCGTCTTGTGGCATCCTTAGGCCATGGATGCGACCGATATCTGGCTTCTCACAGCACTGCTGGTCCTCATCGGTGTCGCAGCGATGCTCGGGGCTTCAGAAGCGGCCCTCCTGAGAGTCAGACGGGTCAGGCTTCAGATCGAGTCGGACGCTGGGGACTCAAGAGCAACGACCATGCTCGCGCTCCTTGATGACCTTCCCAGGGTCCTCAACACAGTGCTCCTTGTGGTGCTGCTTGTACAGATCGCGGCGGCGACCGTCTCGGGAGTCCTGGCCGCTCGTTTGTTCGGCTCGCTTGGTGTCACCATTGCGTCATTCGTGTTGACATTCGTGCTTTTCGTGTACTCCGAAGCAATCCCAAAGACGTATGCGGTCAGACACCCTGAATCCGTCGCTCGCGCATCGGCCCCGCTACTTCGATTCCTGGCTTGGATCCTCAAGCCAATTGTGTCGATACTCGTGTGGTTCGCCGATCTCCAGGCGCCCGGGACGGGAATAGTGGATCCGACAGGGCCCACGGAGGACGAACTCCGCAGACTCACGTCGGAGGCTGCGGCAACAGGGGCCATTGAACGGTCAGATCATGTACTCGTGGATCGAGCGTTCGAACTGGGCGATCTGAGGGTCGATGATGTCTACGTACCTCGTCTTGACATCGTTGCAGTCCCCGACACCGCCTCCGTGCGTACGGCACTTGATCTCGCGATTTCAAGCGGTCATCGCCGTCTTCCCACGTACGAGAGAGACATTGACAGCATCATCGGCGTGGTCCGCCTGAGAGACCTTGCGCGCGTCGGCATTGATCAACCAGAGAAGCCCGTATCCAAAGTGGCCGTGGAACCACTCATCGTGCCCGAATCGCGCAAGGTAGTCGACCTGCTTGGCGACATGAGGGATAAGGCCATTCACTTCGCTGTGGTTGTGGACGAATTCGGTGGGACGGCTGGCATCGTCACCATCGAGGACATTGTCGAACGTCTCGTCGGTCCCATCACGCCAACCGGTACGTCTGCTTCTGAGGACATACAGACCGTTGATTCGACCACATGGATCGCTGCAGGGACCGCTGACACGGACGAGATCGAAGACGCGATCGGAAGGTCCCTCCCTCGAGGTGAGTGGAACACCGTTGCGGGCCTGGTGATTGCCCTGGTTGGTCACTTTCCGCTCGTTGGGGAGACCGCAGAGACCGATGACCTCACGTTCACGGTGCTCGAGGAATCATCGCATCGCATACTCCGTGTCAGGATCGAGACGAAGTAACTCAGCGCACGGCCGCCATCATGGTTCAGGGGGAACCGTGTCGTCGATGAATTCCAGAACTGCATTCAGCATTTGCTCGCCAGAGCTCAGCTGGGCGTCATTGTGATC
>JAMBLH010000098.1 GCA_023336875.1 Actinomycetes bacterium | reverse complement strand
CGATGGACGGAGTGTCCTTGTTCTCGGACGATCGCCCCGAACGGCTACAGACCGAGATCAATGGTGCAGAAGGAGTAATCACCTTCGGAGTCGATGGCTCCGAAGCGCTGGCCATCGCCCGACGCAAGATCGAGCACTTCGGGAATGATGGACCATTTGGCCTAGCACCCCCCGGGTACCGTGATCTCCTGGGCGTGAGTGTTGCGTCTGTCACACTTGAAGCCACGGATGAGTACTCCGCGTTCCTGTTCAACAGCACCAACTATCAAGATGTGGATCTCGGCGCACCCGCGCTGCCGACATGGGTACGCGGCACGATGAGAACGCCCAACGAGGCCTATAGCCACGAGATAGTCGCCGTCGCCGTCAACGGAGAGATCGCTGCCGTAACCCGAACGTTCGAAACCGACAAGGGCGAAACCGAGTTCGGAATGATGATCCCACCGGACTCCCTCGTCGACGGCCCCAACACCATCACCCTCCTCCTCATCCAGACCACCAACCAATCCCGCACCTTCCACCCCCTCACGCCTTGACATCGCGTACCCAGGGTTCCACTGCTACGTTTTCGAGTTGTCCAGCCCACGGAACGACGAGAAGATGACGCGATTCGACATCCCGGCTTCGGAACTGCAGTGGCGATTCGGGCCCTCCGGTGGCCCTGGTGGCCAGCACGCCAACAAGAGTTCAACGCGTGCAGAGCTCAGGTTCAACATCGAGACCTCTCGAGCCTTCGATGATCCAATGCGAGAGCGTCTTGTTGAGCAGCTCGGAATCGAGGTGCGCATCACAGAGGATGGCTCGCGGTCCCAGGCCACCAACCGCAAACGCGGAGTACGAAGGCTCAACGCGCTCCTCGAAGACGCCGCCCGCCCCGATCCACCAAAGCGAAAGCCCACGAAACCTTCGGGATCAGCGCGTCGCCGTCGAATTGATGACAAGCGGGCACGTTCGGAGACGAAGAAGGCACGCAAACCACCGACCGGCGATGACTGATCGACATTCTCTGAGCTCACCACCGGCCTCACGCCGGTCTGGAAACCTGGGTTCGAGGCATGTGGGGGCTCAGGGGTCGAGGACGTTGAAGGAGCCTGCCCAGTGGATCACGTCATCTTCCGAGTCGTTCACCCAACATTGGACCAATCCGACGCCATAGGGCGCGCCATCGAAGGTGGTGCGCACTTCGTACCGCTCGCCCGGAGGGACTGTCCAGAGGATCAGCGGTTCGGCGCCAAGCTCGAGGAGAGCCCAGAACTGATCGCCAAGTTCGGCTGCCTTCTCCTCGTACATCTCCTCGGTGACGTCAGCTCGACCCATAAGAAAACCGATGGCTGCGTGCTGATCAGTCCTGTTAAGAACGTGAAACTGACAGCCTCTGAGTCGTACACGTCGTGAGCATTCGACATAGCACAGGAGTTGCCGTCGAATGTCACGATGAATGTGTTTGGGGCCGATTCGGCCCACGGACGAACTCGACGTCCGAGTACTCCTTGGCCAGGGTGTCTATGACATCGCTGAATTCCTGTGTTGCCACAACGAGCAATGCCCCGTCATCGATTACCTGCCTCACTTGCCGACCGGATCGGCAGCCACTGTGCAAGTCCTAGTCGAGCCTGTCTCGGTCATCTCGGGAGGCTTGCAGCTACAGGCCGAGCAGGTCCAAGCTGCACTCGACCGCTACGCAACGGCAGGCCTGGAGCTCCCTCCTGTGGACGTCTATCTCCATGTCAGCTCGCTCGGCTGTGGCGGCAATTCGGGGTTGTTCACGCCGGGATCAGAAATCGATCGAATCGACCTCTGCGTGGACACTCCCTTCATCATCCTCCACGAGTTCGGCCATGCTTGGGAGAACAGGTTTGGAACGGATGACGCTCGCGAGCAACTCCTCGACGGGCTGGGACTCGAATTCTGGACCGGTGCGGATGTGAAGTACCGCCGCCGAGGCGTCGAGGCTGCTGCGAATCTAATTGCGTGGGGACTCAGCAGCCCGAGTGTTGCCGAAAGGGGTCAATCCCCGAATACAGACCGTCTCGACCTGTTCGCATCCTTCACTGGCTCAGTGCCCCTCCGAAGCGAAGGGTAGAAGCGCAACCCAGGGTTCTGCATCCGCCTGGCGCCGTCCACAGCCCGGAGAACGCTTAGAGCGGATTCCGGAGGGTTCGGTGGTTCCTATCATCGAGCGCCAATGGAACACACACTCACAACACTGCCCAACGGGATCAGACTGATCACGTACGACATGCCCTCCACCCGATCCGTTGCGATCGGCTGCTGGATCGATACCGGTAGCAGGGACGAATCCGAAGAGGAAGCGGGTGCATCGCACTTCCTGGAGCATCTTCTCTTCAAGGGTTCGGACGAGTGGTCCGCTCGTCGTATCTCAGAAACGCTCGACGGCGTTGGTGCCCGCCACAATGCCTTCACGTCCAAGGAATACACGTGTTTTTGGACTCGCATGCGCGATGAGGATCTTGAAACGGGAATCGAGATCCTCGCAGAAATGCTGCAACGCCCCGCGTTCCGCCAGTCGGAGATCGACTCGGAGCGCAACGTCGTGCTTGAAGAGATCAACATGAACGACGACGACCCCACGGATGTCGCCCATGAGGATTTCATTACTGCGATCTGGGAAGGACACCCACTTGCTCCTCCCGTACTTGGATCGCGCGAATCGATCCACGCCATGACACGGGACACGATCAACGGCTACTGGGCGAGGCGGTACACCCCGTACTCGGTGGTCGTAGCGATTGCGGGCAACCTCCCTGAGAATCTCACCGAGCTCATTTCGGACCGCTTTGGATCATGGGAGGGTGAGCCAACCAGCCGATTGCTGGTTCCGCCGCCTGACGTATCGCGATCTCGAGCGACGAGACGCGATACGGAACAGGCGCACCTTGTGTTGGGATCTGCGTCGATCACAAGAAACGACGATCGGCGTTTTGCGCTTTCATTGGTCGACCACATCGTGGGCGGCGGGATGTCCTCAAGACTGTTCTACGAGATCAGGGAGACGCGTGGCCTTGCCTATGCAGTGCATACTTTCCGTTTGCCATTCACAGACGCCGGCGCATCCGCCACCTATGTCGGCACCACACCCAATCAAGTGGATGAAGTCCTCAAGATCGTGAGGGACCAGCTGGGTCTCGTGACGGAGAGCGGTGTGACGTCTGAGGAATTGGAACGGGCGAAGGGCCACGTAAAAGGGTCGCTTGCCATCAGCCTCGAAGATGCGAACAGCAGAATGAACCTGCTCGGTCGCAACGAGATCACAGGACAGGAACATCTCACGGTTGATCAGATCGTTGAGGCGATATCCGCTGTGACACACGACGACGTAATCGACGTCGCGAACGCTGCGTACGATGGCCCCTACGTGATCGGAGCCGTTGGGCCGTTCGACGGCCAGGACCTCGAGGAGTACATTCGATGAAGGTTGGTGTGTCGGGGGCAGGAGGCAGGATGGGAAGTCTTTCTGCCGCCACCATCGACGCAGCAGACGACCTTCATCTCATCGCTCTTTACGACCAGCACACGACAGGCAGCATCGCTGGTCTGACCATCAGCCAAGACCGTGAGAGTCTCGACGGCTGCGACATCATCGTGGAGTTCTCCCGCCCGGACATCGTGATGGAGAACCTCGCCATATGGCGTTCCTATGGAGCGAACGTCGTTGTCGGCACATCGGGGTTCGATTCACAGCGCCTCGACGAACTCGATGAACTGTGGTCAAGAGGACCTGGCAACTGCCTTGTGGTCCCGAACTTCTCGATCGGGGCAGTTCTCATGATGAAGATGGCTGAGATAGCGGCTCCCCACTTTCCCGTCGCTGAGGTCGTGGAGATGCATCACGACGAGAAAGCGGACGCACCGTCAGGTACCGCAATTGCAACCGCACAGAAGATCGCGGCACGCTCACCGCATCAGGAACGCGCCATCGACTCCGAAGAGCTGCACCATGGCGCCCTTGGCGCCCTCATCGACAACGTACGCGTACACGCCATCCGGCTACCGGGCGCGGTTGCACATCAGACTGTGCTGTTCGGTGGGGATGGAGAACGGCTGTCCATCACCCACGACACCTCTGACCGTTCGGCGTTCATGCCTGGAGTCCTTCTCTCGGTCCGCTCAATTCCGGCACAGAAGAAGACGCTGGCCGTGGGTCTTGACACTTTGCTGGGGATCTAGCCGTCAGGGCCGACCGCTAGTTCAGCGCTGTTGCCAGTTGCCTGCGGTAGGTGGCAGTCAGGGGGTGTTCGTTGCCAAGGACCTCAAAGATGTCCACCATGGCCTGGCGCGCCTCTTCCCTGCCATCTCCTTTTCTCGCAACGACAGCAAGCAACTTGTCGAGCGCTGGTTCAAACTCTGACCGGGCGGCGAGCGCCTTGGCGAGATTCATCTGAGCGTCCATATCAGCGGAATCCTCCAAAGCGGCCGCCTCGAGTTCGGATATGTCGTCTCCAGCGGACTGCCGCAGGCGTGCTGCTGCTTGGAGCCTTTCAACGTCGGCATCGGGAGCGAGTTTGCCCAAAACGATGAGACCGTCATCGATATCGCCGCGATCGATCAGCAGGGCAGCAAGGCTTGTGCCTGCCTCCTGGTGATCGGATTGCATTTCGAGGACCTGACGAAGCATGTGCTCTGCGCCCGCGGTGTCGCCAGCCACAAGCGCGGTCCTCGCTTCGTCAACCATCCGGTCGAGCTCAGTCGGCAGGATGCCCCCAATGAATGTCCTGATCGATGCCTCAGGGAGCGCGCCGGTGAATCTGTCCACTTCTCTACCGTTCTTGATAGCCACGATCGTGGGAATCGACTGGACCATGAACTGGGTCGACAGTTCCTGATTGGCGTCAACATCGACCTTTGCAAGTTCGAACGCACCGTCTGCTTCGTCTGTCAGGCGTTCAAGGAGCGGGGACAACGTCTTGCATGGCCCGCACCACTCCGCCCAGAAGTCGACGAGAACTGGAATGTCCCTCGACTTGAGCAATACCTCCTGTTGGAAATCGGAGGTCGTGACATCTTTGACATGCTGGCTTGCGTTGTTCATGGATAAGAGGTTACTTATGGCTCCCGTGGTAACTTGCGAAGTATGGAAAATCGACCAGAAGCACCCTTCGGTCGGGTCGCCACCGCCGTGATCACTCCCTTCACCGCTGAAGGACCGATTGATTATGCGGCGTTTTGGCGCCTCGTCCGTCATCTAGCAGCCAACGCAACCGAGACCATCGTGGTCTCGGGAACAACAGGAGAATCACCCACGCTCTCGAAACCGGAGAAGATGGCACTTTTCGCCGCCGCCGTAGATGCCGCCGCAGGGAAGATCAAGGTGGTAGCTGGCGGCGCGAACAACGACACCGCTGAGTCGATCGAATTCGCGCTCGCTGCTGCGGACGCAGGAGTCGATGGCGTGATGGCCGTCACCCCGTACTACTCAAAGCCGCCGCAACGCGGCATCGTTGCACACATGCACGCGATAGCGGATGCAACGGATCTGCCTGTGATGATCTACAACATTCCTGGTCGGACAGCGACCCTCATCGAGATCGACACGCTTGTGGAAGTGTGTCAACACCCCAACGTCGTCGCAGTAAAGGATGCCGTTGATGACCTCGACTGGTCCAGGAGATCCATCGAGGCGTTACCGGAAGGAATTGCTGTGTATTCAGGATCTGACGAGTTAACGAAGGATCTCGTGGAAGCTGGAGCTGTTGGCGTGGTTTCGGTCACATCACATCTTGCCGGTCGAGAGATTGCGAGCATGGTGAACGCTGTCATCGAGGGTGATATGCAGAAGGCGAACCAGCTCCACGATCTGCTGATACCGCTCAATCATGCTCTCTTTTCTGAACCCAATCCGATGCCACTCAAGGGTGCCCTCACTGCCTACTGGGACTCGGTTGGCGTGCCGCGTCTTCCTCTGATGCCTGCAGAGACCGAGACGGTGGAATCGGTTGGGTCTGCGCTGGACGCGATCAACGAATACCGTGAACTATGAGCGTCAAGATCGGGTTCCTTGGCGGCTTGGGCGAGGTCGGTAGGAACTGTGCGTCGATCGAGATCGACGGAGACATCTCGCTGATCGACTGCGGGCTGATGTTCCCCGAGGAGGACATGCTTGGTGTTGACCTCGTTCTCCCAGATTTCTCGTCTGTGCTTGACCGTGCGGACGATCTCACCTGCGTGATCCTCACCCACGGCCATGAGGATCACATCGGAGCCCTTGTGTATCTGCTCCGCGAGATCAATGTGCCGATCTACGGGACGAGGCTCACAGTTGAATTCGCGAGAGCACGTATCGAGGAGCACGGCATCACACCGGATCTGCGCTCTGTCGAGCTCTACGAGTGGGTCGACCATGGCCCGTTCCGTTTCACATATATCCCTGTCTCCCATTCGATCCCGGATGCCGCGGGCATCGCGTTCGATACCCCCGAAGGCATCGTCCTTCACACGGGTGACTTCAAACTCGATCCAACGCCCATAGACGGTGTTCCGACCGACCTCCGGTCCTTTGCTTCAATCGGTGCTCGGGGAGTCCGCCTCCTTCTCGCAGATTCGACGAATGCCGAGAGGGAGGGCTACGTACCCTCCGAGATAACCGTTGGCGAGCGTTTGAATGAGATAGTTGCCCACGCCCACGGCCGTGTTCTTGTCGCGTGTTTTGCAAGCCACGTTCACCGCGTACAGCAGGCGATTGATGCTGTGGTGCGCGATCAACGGAAGTTTGCCTTCATCGGGAGATCGATGCTTCGCAACTCGGAGATCGCCATGGATCTCGGTGTGCTTGATATCCCTGAAGGCTCGCTGGTTGATCTCAAGGAACTCGTGGACATGCCCGATGCGGACACAGCAATCATTTCGACGGGAAGCCAGGGTGAGCCGTTCGCAGCGCTCTCGCTCATGGCGGCCGGCGAACACCGATCTGTTTCACTCAGCGAGGACGACACTGTCATCATCTCGGCTACACCGATCCCGGGCAACGAAACCAGAGTGTCTCGGGTCATCAACAATCTCTATCGAGCGGGCGTAACCGTCTTCCACGGCCGCAACACCCACGTCCATGTATCTGGCCACGCAGCAGCTGAGGAGCTCAAGACGTTCTACAACGCTGTTCGCCCCGAGGCCCTTGTGCCTGTTCACGGCGAATACCGCCATCTCGTTGCCAATGCTGCCCTTGGCGCTGCCATGAACATCCCAGAGATAGAGATCTGTGAGGATGGAGATGTTGTCACTCTCGAAGATGGCGAGATGTCCGTCGAACGAGGCGCGATTCCCGCAGGCTATGTCTATGTCGACGGCGCAGAGGTTGGGGGAGCGGACAGCATCATCCGTGACAGAAGACATCTCGCTGACGATGGCGTACTCATCGTCACGATCGGCGTGGATTTCTCCACAGGCGAGATCCTCATCGGACCCGATGTTGACTCCCACGGAGTGACCACAGACGACGACGAACTTCATGCGGTGATCAAGGAACGTGTCGAACAGTCGGTCGCGTCCCTTGAGTATCCAATCGATCCGGATCTATTGCGAACCCGTGTCCGGAACTCAGCAACGCGAGCGGTCAAAAAGACAGTGAATCGTCGCCCCGTCGTGCTCCCCGTCGTCATAGAGGTCTAGAAGACTCATTCTTGCGTGGGTAACGGGAAATAGTTCCCGTTACCCACGCCAAAATTACACGCGTGTAACTCTCCGCGCGATGAATCGCGCGGATGGTGGTTTGTTCCGCGGCCAACTTGGGGTACAGTTGTAATCCCATGGCTACACGCACCACTGCGAGTAGGGCCAAGGGGCGGAGTACCGCGAAGAAAAAACAGAAGAAAGCGTCGCATTTCTCAAGAGCCGCCTCCGCGCTGGGGGCCGTTCCCAGAAGGATCGGCGAACACATCGGAGACCACCGGTCTGACGTGTGGGGAATTGGCCTCGTCGCCGTCGGTGCTCTCGTCTTTCTCTCCTTCTTCGAACTGGCAGGCCCATTCGGCACGGGTGCCTCCACTGTTGCGAGACTTCTCTTTGGCATGTGGGCGTTCGTCGTCCCTCTTGCCCTCGTTATTGCAGGCCTCACTCTGATCGGGGTCATCGGTGCGGGTGAGAATCCGAAGACGCTCATTGGAACCCTGGTGCTATTCCTGGGCTCACTGTCGCTCTTTCATCTCCTGACGGGGAATCTCCCCATTGCGGGTACGGAGCAGTCCGTGGAGAACTCGGGTGGACTCGTTGGCTCGGTGATGGCCTATCCCCTCGAGAGAGTCGTTGGCTACTGGGGCGCCTTTGTTGTCCTTGTGGCGATCATCGGTGTGGGAGCCCTCCTCATCACTCACGCATCTCTCGGTGACGTTCTCCGATCGGTCGGTTCGTACCTTTCTGGGATGCGGAGCTGGTTCGGTGCAGCACAGGACCCGTTGGTGACATCTGTCACGGTTGTGGCAGAGTCAGAATCGGCTCCGAAGAAGACAAAGAAAAGAACTGTAGACAGCGTCGATCCGGTGCCTGAACCAGTCAAGCCGAAGATG
>JAMBLH010000097.1 GCA_023336875.1 Actinomycetes bacterium | reverse complement strand
GTGTCGCCCGACGGCTGATCTGGACAATGGCATTGCTCAGCCCACTAGTTCGTCGACGCTGCATCGATCGCCTCCCGCTGGTATCTGATGTCGAGGTCGAGCGCGATTCCGTGATTGTTCGTGATGGTCTCCGCGAGCTGCCAAGCGGGCTTCAGATCGCTCGTCGTGGCTACGGTCATCGACACAGTGGCGCGATCGCCTGTTCGATCGGCGTCGATCTCGATGATCTCAGCCTGCGGATCCCACTCCGCAACGGCCTCAGTGACGTTCCGCACAAAGGCTTCGTCTTCGAGGACGGACCTTGTGTGGAGACCGAGGGGCACGGCAACCAGGACGAGGGCGAGCCCCCACGGGAGGAGACGTAGGCCTAGGTGCCCGCGTGCGATCTGGCGGACGTAGTCCGGAACGAAGCCGGAGATGAACATCACGATCGATGCCGAGAGGACAATGGCGATCAGGTTGGTCGAATATAGCAACAGCGCCCCGAGGGCGCGATCCACCGATCCGAATTCGAGGGCGACGCCGACGGTGGCCAACGGGGGGACGAGGGCAACGGCGATGGCGACGCCAGGCAAGGACGAGCCAGCACCCTTGTGCGTGAGGACGTATCCTCCCGCGAGGCCGGCCGCGACTGCGATTCCCAGATCAAGAAGACTCGGCGTCGTCCGCGCCACCAGCTCGGGGGAGAGTGATGCCGCCGTGAGCGCTCCCCCCGCCAACTTGGCGACGAGCCAGCCGGTAATGATCGCACCGACTGTGCCGAGGAAGATGAGAGTGAGCGACCCGAGGAAGCGCTTCATTTGGGCGTACATGAGGGAGGCCGCGAGCGCCAGCATCGGCGTCATCAGAGGGGCGACCAGCATTGCTCCGATGACGACGGCGGCGGAGTTGGCGATTAACCCGAACGCTGCGATCGTGGTGGAGAGGATCATCAGCGTCGCAAAACGCTTGAGATACGGGATGATCCTCTCGTCGTTAGGGAAAAGCTCGTCGAGGGTCGTTTCTCGCTCCTCATCCGTCCATGGTTCTCGCTCGCGAATCTTCCCCCAGATCGATTCGATCGGGGTCATCTCGATAGGCGTCTTGACGGCGTGGTCAGATCGATCGGCAGAGTTCATAGGACCTCGCTAGGTTGGCCAGCGCTCTACCGCTGCCGACGGCCCCGTGCCCGGCGCTCAGTCCATGAGAGAGAGCCGGTTGGGATTCTGGTTTGCCGCGGATCGCCGAACACCCAAAGGATCTGGAGGAGTTGAGATCCCAGACCAAAACGGCGGGAAACCGCTGACTTGTGCTTCTCCGGTTCTCTAGTACTCGATGTCCAGGCCGGACAGAACCCGGGCATACTCGTTGAGGACGCCTTGGTGCATCATGATCTTGGCCATGTTGCCACCAACCTTGATTTTCCCAGTCATGAAGGCCATTTGGACGTTGAGCTCGCCCTTGGAGATCGCCTGGGACGTTTCGTAGTCAGACGAGACGGTGACATCGGCATCGTCGAGAGGTCCGAGCGCTGTCTCGGTCGTGCCGTCTGCAACCTTGAGGTAGTACGTCACTTCACCCTCAGGGGCGCCAGAGACGTCGAACTGGACGGAGAGGTCCACGTTTGCAATAGCGTTCTGGAAACCGGGGTCCGAGTTGAGACCTTCTCTTGCGGCGCTGAAGTGTTCTTCGCTTAGAAACGTTGCCACGAATAATCCTTTCGTATGTCTTCTGCCGCCCGGAAGTGTACCCGACACCCGACATGATCATTTTGGCGTTGCTCGCGGGCACATATTCCCGCAAGCAACGCTAGAAGTGGGAAAGGGTCAGGAATCCTCGAGGATTCCGTCGACGTATATGTCGAGCTTCTCGTTGTAGAAGGAGACGTAGCCGGCGATCTGCTGCGATTCGCGCAGTGGGGTGTCGTATCCCCACACAACGTCACCGTGGGATCCGGTGCCCACATCTATTGACCAGTACCGCGCGGTGCCTTTGTAGGGACAGGCCGTAGCGGTGTCGGTTGCTGTCAGATACTCGAAGTTCACGTCAGTTTTCGGCAGGTAGTACCGCACACGCAGTCCGGTCTCGAAGAGGAAGCGGGCGCGGTCGGAATCGGCTACGACGGTGCCGTCGACCTCGACACGGATGTTGCGAGAACTCTGGAGAGCATCAATTCGGGTGTATGGGTCACGGGCATGAACATATACCTCCTCATCCTCCTCGAACCACGCGTCCATCGACTTCCAATCGAATGACACATAACCCTCGACTTCCTCGAACTTCGCTTCGTTCCAGACTCGTGCGGCCTGGGCGATGGTTCGATCTCCGACGCTGATATCGAACAGGTTCGCTGTGCCCCTGGCAGGCGAGCGCTTGGTCTCACCCGAGTCGGAGAGCAGATCCATACGCACGGCGTCCTGAGGGAAGTAGTAGGTGGGGTAGTAGGGAATCTCCCACACCATCTTGACATCTGCCGAATCTGCGACGGTCACGCCACCGATCTGTGCCCTGACTCTCTTCTGTCCGCCCTCGACGCGCACGCGTCCACGGGTCTGTGTGGTCATCTGGTTCTCCTCTGTTCGTACGAGGACAACGCGTCTCACCAACGGAGCATTCCGTCCTGTTGGATGGAGTTGCGAAGCAACTCCCAACGAACGCCGCGTTCCCGTTAACTCTGCCCTGTCTTCACGAAGTTCTTGAACTGGGCCTTCATGAAGTCACGGTTCATCATCGCAATGAAGTCGATCGAGATGTTCTTTGGACACGCGGACTCGCACTCACCGTGGTTCGTGCACGAGCCGAAGTACTCCTCCATCGTTTCGACCATTGCTACGACTCTGCTCCACCTTTCGGGTTGGCCCTGGGGGAGGAGGCTGAGATGACCGATCTTTGCTGCGGTGAAGAGATTGCCTGCGCTGTTCGGGCATGCAGCGATGCATGCCGCACATCCGATGCATGAAGCAGCATCCATTGATGCCTCAGCGGCCTCCTTCGGCACGAGGACCAGGTTTGCATCCGGCGC
>JAMBLH010000096.1 GCA_023336875.1 Actinomycetes bacterium | reverse complement strand
TGTCGTATGTCGTATGGGGGATGTCGTATGTCGGGCGACTACTGTCGCACCCATGAAATACGCAGTCATTGGGGCAGGGTCGTGGGGGACGACGGTGGCATCGATGGCGTCGCCGTTCGTGCCGACCACCATCTGGGCGCGGAGCGAGGAAGTTGTCACGGGGATCAACAAGAAGCACCGCAACAAGCGATACCTGAAGGGCTTGGACCTTTCGCCTGAGCTCGTTGGCACCGGTGATCTCCAGGAGGCCGTTGACGGTGCCTCCGTGATCATCATGGGAGTACCGTCGCACGGCTACAGGGAGGTGCTCTCCCTCCTCACCGGCCAGATCCCATCCAGCACGCCGATTCTCTCCCTCACGAAGGGCATCGAGGCTGGCACGCTCATGCGGATGACCGAAGTCACCATGGACGTGCTTCCTGAACACAATCCGTCCATCGTTGGAGTTCTCACAGGACCGAACCTCGCTCGAGAGATCATGGAGGGGCAGCCAGCGGCAACCGTGATAGCGATGGAGGATCTAGCGGTTGCGGAATCCATACAGCGGGTATTCAGCACGCCTCGGTTCAGGGTGTATACGAACCCTGATGTCATCGGGTCCGAGAGTGGCGGTGCCCTCAAGAACGTGATGGCGATGGCAGCAGGCATGGCCGAGGGTCAGGGCTTTGGACACAACACGCTCGCAACACTCGTCACAAGGGCGCTCGCAGAGATGACCCGTCTCGGGGTCGCGATGGGCGGTGACATACGCACGTTCTCCGGACTGGCAGGACTAGGCGACCTCATCGCCACGTGTAGCAGCTCCCAAAGCCGGAACCACCGTGTGGGCTACGGACTGGGCCAGGGCAAGGACCTCGACGACATCGTCGAGGAGATGAACATGGTCGCCGAGGGTGTCAAATCCACGCGTGGTGTCCTCGCTCTCGCAGCCCGCCACGGAATCGAGATGCCCATCGCCCAGAAGGTCGGCACGGTGCTGTACGAGAAAGCAGACGTTGCCCGGGCACTCCACGAACTGATGACAAGAGAGGCGCGCAGTGAGTATCAGTGACGAGACGGGACGGAGAACTGTCCCCGAGCCTCCTCAACGTCCTCGCGAACGAAGCAGCCCTCAAGGTGGTCGTTCACCAGACCCATGGCCTGCATGAACGCATAGGCCGTTGTTGGCCCGACAAACTTCCAACCGCGCTTCTTGAGATCCTTTGACAGGGCAACAGATACCTCAGTGGTCGCCTCGATCTCGGTAGGTGGCCCTCCCCTCTCGGGCTCAAATGACCAAAAATATGCCGCAAGCGAGCCGTACTCGTTCGCCATTTCGATCGCTCGTGCCGCATTGTTGATCGTCGCTTCGATCTTGCCGCGGTGTCGCACGATGCCTGCGTCGCCGAGAAGGCGCTCGACATCGGACTCATCGAAGAGAGCGACGACGTCTGGATCGAAACCGGAAAAGGCCGCACGGAAGTTGTCGCGCTTTCTCAGGATCGTCAGCCAGCTGAGGCCCGACTGGAATCCTTCAAGGCAGATCTTCTCGAAGAGTCTGTGGTCGTCACCCTGGGGAAACCCCCACTCAGTGTCGTGATAGTTCTCGTACTGGTCGTCGCCCAGCCCCCACCAGCAGCGATTGACTCCATCCGCCCCGGCTACGATCTCCATCATGACTGATCCCGGATGCTCCGCCGCTGCGCCGCCCTTGAGTGCTCGAGCACTACTCGCATGAGCTCTTCGACATACTCAGGGTCAATGTCCATGCGGACGGCATCCTCGCGGAATGTCTGGAGCAGCTCCGATTCCCGCTCCTCTGAGTACAGCGGGAGGCCGTGGGATGCCTTGAGGGCGCCAATGGCGACAGAGACGTCCTGACGCTCCGCGATCAGCGCGAGCAGTCGTTGGTTGATGCGATCGATATCTCCTCTGAGTTCGTCGATCCGTTCTTCAGGCATCAGGTGCCGCCATTCCGAGTGTGTGCAAAGGAACCTACTGCAATCCCGGAAGGCTCAACGCTACGACAACAGTTCACAAGCAGAGCCAGCAAGCAGTGGGGCGAGAGGCTCGAACGTCGCGAAGCGCTCATCAGCGGTCTGCCCCGACACATACCTTGCGTATATCTGTTCAATGATCACGGCGATACGGAAGAGCGCCAGACCCTCGAAATATGCGATTCGTCCGACGTCGAAGCCCGTCTGTTCTGCGTATCTTTCGCGAACCTCTGACTTGGGCATCACATCCCCGATCGCGACCGCATTCGACCCGAACACGAGATATGTCGGATCGTCTGGCTGCGCCCAGTAGGCAAGCAGTGTTCCGATGTCGACGAGTGGGTCCCCGAGTGTTGCCATATCCCAATCGAACACAGCAACGAGGTCGCCGAGATCATCGACCATGGTGTTGTCCAATTTGAAATCGTTGTGGAGAATCACCGCGCGCCGAGCCTCGGGGACATCGTCTCTCAGGAATGCTGATGCAGTGTCCATGTCCGGAACAGGACGCGTTGCTGCGGCATCCCATCTGCGGGCCCAGCCCTCGATCTGGCGCTGGACGAACCCCTCGGGTCTCCCCAGGTCACCCAGGCCGACGGCGGCTGGATCCACAGCGTGGAGGGCACACATGGCGTCGACCAGCGACTCGGCGCTCGTTCGTTTTCGGTCCGGATGCTCGACGAAACCACTTGGCCACTTGTCGCGCACCACGGAACCGCAACGACGTTCCATCACAAAGAACGGCTTGCCCATCACATCGTCGTTCTCGCAATAGTGATGCGCCCTGGGAGCGAGGGGAAATTCCTGCCACAAACGCGAGAGCACCTTGTACTCGCGGGCCATGTCGTGACCGCCCCTTGCAACCTCCCCTAAGGGGGCACGACGCAATACCCATTCCTCGCCACCAGCGCATCTGGCGCGATAGGTCAGGTTCGCGGCACCACCAGGGAACTGGTCGAACTCGATGTCCTCGCACGGGAACAGGTCGGGCAACGTCGTGTGCAGGTATCTGGCGACTCCAGATTCGTCGAATCGTTCGTCTTCTCTGATCGGTGAGGTGTCGGCCACGACAGCCAGACTAAACGCTGGCGTCGGCCGCAACCGAGAGCCATGCCACCCATGTCAGCCCGAACGCAAAGAACGCCGTGATGGCAACCTCGACCAGCTGCCTGAAACGTGACACGCGTGGGCCGCGAGCATGGGATGAGACTTCGGACGCGATCACCGCGAGACCGCCAATCCCAACGAGCAAAGTGGCAGTAACCATCCAGATCGTCGAGCCACCAATGGCAGGAACATCAACCAACCTGTCCACCATCATTGCGAGAAACAGCCCTGCCAGGTAGAGGTTGCTGAACCCGAAGAATGGCATCGCCCTGGTCCGATCCGACTTGAGCCGTATCGCAGCCGCCACGAGCCAGACGCCGAGCACTGCACTCGTGACACCGTATATCCACCCAAGGTGAGCGACGGGAACAAGCATGAGGCTCACGCCGACCGTCACCACCGAATAGAACAAAATCTCTCGAAATGTGACCTCATCGCCAGCGATGACCGAAAGCATGGGAATCCCTGCACGTCGATAGTCATCCTCATACTTGATCGACAACGCCCAGAAGTGAGGCGGGGTCCAGTAGAAGATGATCGCGAACATGACCCAGGGAGCCACACCTAGGTCTCCTGTAACAGCCGCCCACCCAATAAGCGCTGGTACCGCACCCGCAGCACCTCCGATCACGATGTTCTGTGTGGTCGATCGCTTGAGCAGCATGGTGTATACGAGGACGTAGAACCCGAATGCAACGAGAGAGAGCACACCAGCCAACACCGTCGATCCAACCGCGAGAACGACGAACCCGGCCAACCCGAGCACGAGCCCGAAGACTGTTGCCGCTCTCGGTGATACACGATTCGTTGGGAGTGGGCGCCCAGAGGTTCGGTTCATGATCCGATCTATGTCACGGTCGTATACCTGATTGATGACGTTCGCTCCGCCAGCGGAGAGCGAACCGCCCACGAGTACAAGAAGAACAAGGCCCCATCCGGGCCATCCTCGCTCGGCAACCACCATTGCAGGGATCGTCGTGATCAACAGCAGTTCGATGATCCTTGGCTTCGTCATCTCGACATACGCCCTGACCTTGGAACTCAGGTCCCGATCCGGGATTGCGGTATCGGTCATGCGTTCACAGACCTCGAGACACGCGCGCCAACGGGGTCACCAAGCCACGAAACGCTGAAGAGAACGAATGAGATCCAGAGAGCGTCAGCTACCAGAAGATGGGTGACCTGGATGGACAGAGGAGTCAGGAAGAAGATGTTGGCGATGCCGACAAAGAACTGGAGCAGCACGACGATGCTCACAGTTGTAGCGAGTCGCCTGGTTATTCGTGAGCCACGGCGGGCGGTGTCTGCCGCGATCCAGCCGACAAGAATCCCACCAACCACCGCGACCAACGGGTGAATGATGCGGAGCCGGAGGAGGATGGGTGCCGTCGGTCCGAACTCGTCCGCGATGCCATCGGCAACCGAGTTCGCAGGAAAGATTGTATCCGCAAGGGCGTTGAGCGCTCCTGTCATGCCGAGGATCAGCATCACGATTGCACCCACCCAAAGCCACCGAATCGACTTGCACTTTCCCACCGTTTGGGGTTCGGCGTACCCTGAACCCCACCATGCCGTCACAGAGAGCGAACCCAGCAGCAGGAATGTGTTCGTGAGATGGAGGGGTACCACGATCAAGCGAGCTGCTGACACATCATCGTCAACCCACCCGAACAAGACGAGTGATGCGCCCAGCAGCGCCTCGATGACCAGGATTATCCCCGATACTGTTGCGGCTTTTCGTACGATGTGATGCTTCGGGAATGCCCACAGAGCGAGCAGGAACACCGCAGCCACACCCAGGCCAGCAGCGAAAGACGAAGCCCGATGCGAGAACTCGATGAGTGTCTCGACCGTCGGATTCGGTGGTATGAACTGCTGGCCGCACTTCGGCCAACTCTCTCCGCACCCGTCTCCAGATCCGGTTGCACGCACGACGGTGCCCCACAGGATCACGAGGAGGGTGAACGCCAGGGTTGCCCAGGCAACATAGGGGAACACACTCCGAGCGCGCAGAGAAACAGACACACGCGGAGGGTAGACGGTAGACAGTGGGCAGCACACGTCCAGGCAATCCCAGACCTACCGTCCACGGACTACCCGCTACCCACTACCCTTCTCCCTATGAAGAAACTCATCCTCGTCGCCGTTGTTGCTGCCATAGCCGCAGTCCTGTACAAGGTGCTCACTACCGAGATTCCGATCGACGACGCATAGCCGGTGTTGCATCTGCGGCGGTTCGGATCGGGGCCCGAAGTGATTGCTCTTCACGGCTTTTCGCTGACGGGCGAACACTTTGCACCAGCGGCCGGCCTTCTCGACCGAACGATCATCGCTCCAGATCTTCCCGGACATGGTTCGAGTACCGGCCATCCAACCGATGTCGACAGCGTTCTGGCCTCCATTGAAGCTCTTGTGGCAACTCCAGGTGCACCGAGACCGGTGATCGGATACAGCCAGGGCGCGAGACTGGCGCTTCTCACGGCAGTCGAGGATCCGTCCGACATATCGTCTCTGGTTCTGGTGTCGGGAAACGCCGGGATTCGCGACCCAGGGGAAAGACATGCTCGGGCAATCGCCGACATCGAGTGGGCGGAGCGCATCGAATTGATCGGCCTGGACACGTTCCTCGACTCATGGACATCAGTGGGGATCGCCTCGGTCAGCCACCTGAGTGAGGAGTACCGCATATGGGATCGCTCGGTACGAGCAGGGAACTCGGCAGCGGGCCTCGCTTCTGCCATCCGTGGATACGGTCAGGGTGCACAGCCATCGGTGTGGACCGAGATTGGGAACTTGAGGATGCCTGTGCTGCTGATCGCCGGCAGCAGAGACGAGCGGTACACATCGATCAATGAAGAGATGGCCGGTTTGATCCCGAATGCCGAGTTCACAGTCATTGGTGACGCTGGCCACAATCCGCTTGCCGATCAATCCGAGACTGCCTATGGAGCCGTCTCAGCCTTCTTGGATCGGAACAGCTGAGCCAGAGGCCCAGTCATAGAAGCCGACGCCGGACTTCTTCCCGAGCCTGCCCTCTGCAACCATTGTGGCCAGCAATTCAGGAGGCTCGAAGCGGTTGCCGTAGACAGACGCGAGATGGGATGCGATCTTCAATCTCACATCGAGCCCCACGAGGTCACCAAGCATCAGTGGGCCCATGGGATGTCGGTAGCCGAGGGACATCGCCCGATCGATATCAACTGGTTCGGCTACCCCTTCCTGCACCATCCGGATCGCCTCGATTCCGACGAGGACACCGAGCCTGCTTGTGGCGAAGCCGGGAGCATCGTTGATCAGCGCCTGCTCCATGCCAAGGAACGTCACCATGGAGGAGATCCTCTCCAGCGTGACCGTCGAGGTGCCCGTTCCTCGGACGACCTCGACAAGATGCATGGCCCACACAGGATTGAAGAAATGCATCCCAGCGAATCGATCCGGATGCGCAAGGCCCTGCGCAATTTTATCGATCGAGATGCTCGATGTGTTTGAAGCAAGAACAATGGGTGTCTGTTCTTCGGCTGTGGCGAGAATCGACTGTTTGAGACCCACATCCTCGATAACAGCTTCAACAATCAGATCAAGCCCTTGCTCGAGTTCGCTGATCGAACCGACCGCATGAAGATTTCGGACAACACCATCGAGGTCATTCGGGTCGAGCTTGCCCCGGTCTGCAGCTTTCACCAATGTCTCAGCCACGCGATCGACCGCTGATCGCGCCGCAACCAGATCAACGTCAACAACAGACACCGCAGCACCGTTGGCGGCAAACCGATGAGCAATACCAACTCCCATGGTCCCCCCACCAATCACCGCGACCCTCATGTCACCTCCGTTGCTCCAAGGATCTCAACATAGCCAGAATCGTGTGTCGTATGTCGTATGTCGCATGTCGTGTGTCGTGTGTCCGTATGTCGTATATCGTGCCCGCATGGAACCCATCAGGCTCACTGCCTTCTCCCACGGCTCCGGTTGAGCGTGCAAGCTCGGTCCTGACGAGCTGACGCAGGTTCTGCGTCCCACGCACAATCATCCAGCCACGACCCACCCAGATCTCCTTGTAGGGATCTCGGGTTCGGATGACGCCGGGGTGTTTCGGATTGGAGATGATCAGACGATCGTCCAAACAGTCGACTTCTTCACACCCGTAGTCGACGACCCGTACGACTGGGGCAGGATCACAGCAGCGAACGCGCTGAGTGATGTATATGCAATGGGCGCAGACCCGCTCACTGCGCTGCAACTCGTCGGGTGGCCTCGCGACAAGATTCCTTTCGATGTCCTCGCCCGCGTGATCGAGGGTGGTCTCGATGTGATGGCCGACGCCGGTTGCACCGTCCTCGGTGGACACTCGGTCGACGATCCCGAGCCGAAGTATGGATTCGCCGTAACCGGCACTGCACCTCCCGAGGACGTCACCACGAACAGCGCAGCCGAACCGGGCCAGACGCTCATACTCACGAAGCCCCTCGGAACAGGCATCATCTCGACCGCAGCAAAGCACGGGACAGCAAGCGACGAACTCGTGCAGATGGCCATCGAATCGATGGTCGAACTCAACCGCGGTGCTGCGGTCGCCGCGAGGCGCATTGGCGTGAAGGCTGTCACAGATGTCACGGGTTTTGGGTTGCTCGGCCATCTGTCGGAGATGACTCGAGGGTCGGCGGTCAGCGCTGAAATCGATGCGGCATCGGTTCCAATTCTTGATGGTGTCCGCGCGCTCGCGACGAGCGGCGAGATTCCTGGAGGGACCAGACGAAATCTTGCGGCCGTCGAATCTCTGGTTGAGTTCGACGGTATTCCTGACGATCTGCGCTGGATACTGGCTGACGCCCAAACCAGCGGAGGACTGCTCTTTGCAGTCGATACAGCACTGTCCGAAGCGCTTTTGCAGGCGCTCCGTGACGAGGGTGGGTCAGGTGCAGAAATCGGTCGAATCGTTGAAAGGCAGTTCTCACATGGCCCATCGGGCCGAATCCTGATTCTCTGACGACTGATATCAGTAATCCAGCTTGTATCCACCCCCCAATGAGGTATTCTCCTAGTGCTGGGTCGCAAGACGACCCTTAGCAGGTCCCCTCGTCCCCCCTGGGGGATCTGCGAACACAACTGCAGGCTCCTCGTCCCCCCTTGGAGCCTGCGGAAACAAGCAGCAGGTCCCTATCCCCCTGGGGACCTGTTGCGCGTACACACCGACTCCACGTGAACCCCGTGCACCGCAGGAATCGTTCAACGCGCTCCTAGGAGGCTGTTGATTGATGGCGTTGGTCAGATCGGCGATCAGGCGCGCCAGGCGCAAAGGGCGAGGCTTCGACACTCCTTGGGTCGGAATGGCGGAGCGTCGACCACAGCGAGTGGCGATGCAAGGTCGTCGAGCTGGCCGACATGCATTATTCAGCAGTCTCCTAG
>JAMBLH010000095.1 GCA_023336875.1 Actinomycetes bacterium | reverse complement strand
GTGCTTGCCGGATTCACCGCAGCTTCAAGACTGACCATCGCCACCGTTCCTATGGGTGTCGGTGGAAGTCCGTCGATAAGATAGGTGTTATAGGGCGAAACGACCTTGAGATGCTTGGCGAGCACCCTTCCCGGGTTGTGACCCAGGGCGTATATGACCGTTGCGTCTATCTGCAAACGAATTCCCTGGTCGAGCCTGTTGTGGATGACAGACGAGATGATCGGTCGATCAGCATCCGTGCCTGCTTCCCACTGAATCAGCGAACCGATAATCAGTGCCTCGTACCGTGAAATGCCAAGCTCGCCGATGCCGGACCAGTCGACAGCCTCGAACCGCCGCGACATCTCATCGGACATCATCTGGAGGATCTGTGCAGGTGAAGACTCCTCTGATATGGGGTACTTTGCTGGATACAGCAAGCCCTCCCATTGCACTATTGGATCGTCAACGCCCTCTGGCAGATACGGTGACGTCACCACACCATCCCTGAGCACCTTCTGATACTCCGCCCTGGAATAGCTGGTGCTATCGGCGAGTTCGTCGATGATACGGTTGATGGTCCATCCCTCGATGACCGTGAATGACGCACCAGTGTCGACATCGCCGCCTTCGATCAGGCGCCGCACAACGGCGTCAGCATCCATGTCGGTGACAAGCGAGTAGGTTCCCGCCTGAAGTCGATCCTCGACACCAGCTGCCTTTGCCGAAGCCTCGAGTTCAGACGAGCGAACAACACCAGAGTCGTGCATCAATACGTAGATGCTCGTGGCCGAACTCCCCGACTCGACGGTGACCTCAACAGGTACGCCCGGATCAACGTCCCAGCCGTCTCCCCCTGCGACGAGACCAGCAACGGACTGAGCAAGGAAGATCAGGACGACAACCGCCACAGCAACAACGGCGACGACCGCACCGATTCTCGTTGGCGACCATCCGTTGTCCTCAGGTGCCTGGGTTGTTGTCGTTTCCATGTCGATATCTCCGCTGGTCCAGGAAACCCTGGAGCATCACCGCCGCAGCGACCTGGTCTCGTCGTGATGTACGAGACCGTCTTTTGACTCCACCTTCGAGCAAGGCTTGTTCTGCGGTAACCGTTGTGAATCTCTCGTCGTGATAGCTCACCGGAAGATCCGTCAAACCCCCGACCATCTCGCCGAAGTCCCTTGACCTGGCAGCCGCAGGTCCTTCGGTGCCGTCAAGGCTGATCGGGAGGCCAACGACGACCTCCGTGATTTCCCACTCGACGCAGAGGTCCTTGATTCTTTGCTCGTGGTTCTTTGTCCTGACGTCGATGAACTCCACCGGTGACGCGATGGTACCTGTGGCATCAGATATCGCTATGCCTATACGTCGCTCCCCCGGGTCAAGACCGAGGATTCGGCCGGTCACAGATTCGCCAGAGCCTCGCTGGCAGAGCTTCGCATAAGCTCGACGGCATCGTCGATAGCATCGGCGTTCGGCCCGCCAGCTTGGGCGAGCTTTGGATCCTTGCTGCCCCCGCCTCCAAGCGCTCTTGCGCCTGCTTCCGCGATGAGTCCTGCCGAGACATTCCTGGCGACCAGATCCTCAGTTACGAACACGATCACAGAGGCTTTCCCTTCGGTGACAGAGCCGAATGCTCCGATGCCTGAGCCGATACGGTCTCTCACCTGAAAGGCGAGCGCACGGATTCCATCTCCACCGATCCCGTCGATGCGGCCCGATGCGAGGTTGGCATCGCCGAATGTTTCCGCCGCGTTGACCATGCGATCGGCAACCTGTGTGCGTTCCCTCTCCTCGAATTCGCCGATCCGCTGCTCCGCGGCCTTGAGTTTGTCGGCTATCGACATTGCAGCATCAACCTCTCTCCCAGGCTGAGCACGCAGAATGGTCCCCACACTCTCTAGATCCGAGCGGAGATGAGAGAGATGGTCGTAGGCAGCAGACCCGGTAAGCCCCTCGACTCGCCGTATGTTCGACCCAACTGACCCCTCGTTCACGAGCACAAGCGGTCCAATCTGGCCGGTGGTTGGCACATGGGTACCACCGCAAAACTCAGTCGAGAAGTCACCGATGGTCACAACACGAACATCGTCACCATACTTGTCGCCAAAGAACGCGATGGCTCCCATTTTCTTCGCATCATCCTTTGACGTTTCGACGGTAATCACGTTCGAGTTTGCGATGACCCGTTCGTTGACCTCCTTCTCCACCGCATGCAGCACTTCGGAGTCGACGCCCTCGAAATGCGAGAAGTCGAACCGGAGCCGGTCGGGTGCTACGAGCGATCCCTCCTGCTGCAC
>JAMBLH010000094.1 GCA_023336875.1 Actinomycetes bacterium | reverse complement strand
TCGTAGGTCGCCACATCTGCGAACTCCCTGTAGTCAAGGCCGGCTCGGCGTAGGCGGGCATCGTCGAGTTCGAATCCGAGAGGCTCGATCAGGTGCAGCCGGCTGCCGGTGTTGACTGTGAGCCTCATCAGGTTCCCTGTGTTGGGAGGAATCTCAGGCCTCCAGAGGACAACGTCGAACACGACCGTCAATCCCCCTCACGACGCGCTTTTTCGAACAGCAACAAGAAGCTAAGAGCAGGATCCTTTGATTGGATCATCTTGATCTCATCCCAGTGCTCTTGGACCGTGCGTTGCATCCATTCGGCGATGTCACCGATGTTCATCCACAGATACGAGTAGTTGCGACGCGTCGGTGGCTTGGTGGCGAACACCATCTGGCGGACCCGAATACCTGCAGGGTGGAGGGCCTCCCCGTTATCGAGCAACTCACGGACCAATTCTTTCTCGACTTCTGGAGCCAGCGCCCCAAAGCGGCGAAGTGCGGCCGCCACGACCGCTGGATCACGTGCGGCCTTGTTGAGCTCTGCCGCACCCTCCTTCACTTCTCCGATAATCAATTCGATCTGTTCGTCGGAAATCCCGAGAGCCGAATCAGGCTCGATTCTGAGACCACCAGTTGGCGCCTCTGAACCAAGACCCCCTGCCCCAGGAAACCGAAGCGCCAGCACATCGATGTCGGTCACTGTGCGGGTCGTCAGGCCAATGCTCTCAAGTATCGGGTACTCGGTCACCGTAAAAAAGCCGTTGGCCTGAAGGTATGTTTTTACGAGTGCGACCGCCGTGTCCATTTCGCAATCCTAGGTGGCAGTGCTCGCGTTTCTCGACCGGCCCGCCAACCAGGCAACGCCGAGCGCCACGAGTCGCCAGCCAACCATCAACGCTATGAAGTATGCGCCGGCCACGATGATGAATGTCCGAGCAGTTCCATCACCCCACACATAGTGGCGTAGGAGCATCCCTCCGGTGAGAGATATGACCGCTAGCAGGAAACCGTTGAGAATCGAGAGCGGCTTGATCCATGCTCGGAGCACGAATATTCCACCAGCTAGCGCCATCAGGAAGGGCACAGAAATACCCAGAATCCCGGCGAAGTCGAATGTGAAACCGTGAAAGTCCGAACCGATGAACGCGAACGAAATGATCACGGAAGCATCAAGAACCCAAAACCAACGTCTCATGCTTTGAACGCTATCGAGATCCGTGCCCTCTCGTGCGGTTGGGCGCTCTTCTATGATCGTCTTCAGGAGGCTCCATGGATTTCACCTTCACCGATGAACACAGTGCCCTTCGCGCCATGGTGCGTGAATTCGCTGACAACCGCATCGCGCCGAACGCGGAGCAATGGGACGCTGAACACTTCTTCCCGTCGGATGTCGTCAGGGAGATGGGAGATCTCGGTCTCTTCGGCATCACCGCCGACGAGGCGTGGGGAGGGGCTGGCGCAGACTTCACAAGCCTGTGCATCGCCATTGAGGAGGTGGCGCGAGTCGACCAGTCGATGGCGATTACCATTGAGGCCGCCGTCGGCCTCGGGATCAATCCTATCCACGAATTCGGCTCGGAAGAGCAGAAAGCGAAATGGTTGCCGGATCTCGTTGCTGGAGTATCCCTCGCAGGTTTTGGCCTTACCGAACCCGACGCCGGTTCCGACGCTGGTGCTACGGCAACAAAGGCAGTCCTTGATGGCGACGAATGGGTGATCAACGGATCCAAAGCGTTCATCACCAACTCGGGTACCGACATGACAAGCGTCGTGACGATCACGGCTCGTACCGGCCCCGACGAGATCTCGACAATCCTTGTGCCTTCGGATACCGAGGGCTTCACGGTTGAACCTGCATATCGCAAGATGGGCTGGCACGCGTCTGATACGCATCCCCTTACATTCATGGATGCACGCGTCCCTGCAGAGAATCTGCTCGGCGAGCGCGGCAAGGGTTTTCACCAATTCCTCTCGACGCTCGACGATGGGCGCGTTGCCATCGCAGCTCTGGCGGTCGGCGTCCTCCAGGCCTGCCTCGAGGAATCTGTCTCGTACGCCAACGAGCGGATCGCCTTTGGAAAACCCATCGGTTCGAATCAGGCGATCGCATTCAAGATTGCCGACATCGAGGTGATGACCGACGCTGCGCGCCTGCTCACCTACAGGGCTGCGTGGCTCAAGGACCAGGGCAAGCCCTTCAAGCAGGAAGCCGCAATCGCCAAGCTCTACGCCACAGAGGCCGCAGTCTCAGCCACGAGGGAGGCAACCCAGGTCTTCGGAGGAGCCGGTTTCATGGATGAAACCCTCGTAGCCCGCCACTACCGCGACTCCAAGGTCCTCGAGATCGGCGAAGGTACCTCCGAGATCCAACGCCTCGTCATCAG
>JAMBLH010000093.1 GCA_023336875.1 Actinomycetes bacterium | reverse complement strand
GCGGCGACGACAAAACGCACCGCCGAACGATTCCGGAAAGCACCAAGCAGTGCCATAACTCTCTCCTTCAATCGGGCCGGTTCCCAGTCGGCATGTACGCCGGTTCCCACGCCGACTGCAGCTGTGACGGTCAGAGAGAGCGGCGAGGTTCCCCGCGAGGATGTGAGAGAGAGGCCCCGATGTGCGTCTACCGTCTATCATCTACCCCCATTGGAGCCGCCATGACCCGCGCCAACATCCCCCAATCAGCTGTTCTCTCCGTCGAATTCGATGGACATATCGCCACCGTCTGGCTCGATCGGCCGGAGCAGCGCAACGCATTCGCGCAGGACTTCTGGGTCGATCTGCCCGAGCTGATGGATGCGCTGGGCAGAGACAACGAGACACGAGTCGTCATCATCGCCGCAAGAGGCGACGCCTTCACGGTCGGTATCGACCTGAAGGCGTTCGGTCCGATTTTCATGAGCGGCGGTATCGACCCGGATCTCAGCCCTGCACCGGTGTCAGAAGTCGGAAGGCGAAGGGCGATGTACGAGGGACTCAAGAAGATGCAGAGGACCTTCTCCTCGATCGCGGATTGTCCCAAACCTGTTGTCGCAGCGATCCACGGATACTGCATCGGGGCAGGGATCGATCTCATCACTGCGTGTGACATCCGCTACGCGGCGGATGACACCACTTTCTCCGTTCGCGAGACCAAGATTGCAATGGTTGCCGACGTTGGCACGGTGCAACGACTCCCGCAGATCATCGACCCCGGACGTGTCGCTGAGATCGTCTATACCGGCAGGGACTTCGGCGCGGATGAGGCCAGGGACATGGGATTGGTCTCTCGCGTATTCGCCGATGCTGCTACAACCTACCGAGCAGCCCTCGACATCGCCGGCGAGATTGCCGCCAATTCGCCACTCGCTGTGCAGGGTGCCAAGGCGGTACTCTCAGCCGGTCGGGGACGGTCCGTTGAGGAGAACCTCGACTACGTCGCGCTGTGGAACACGGCCTTCCTCCACTCGAACGATTTTGTCGAAGCCACAATGGCGTTCCTTGAGAAGCGACCTCCCAAATTCACAGGCGAATAGTTTGACAGGCGAATGATCCTGAGCGGCCGCGACTCACCATTGCCACAGCTACGATTAACGCCATGATGAGGAATCCAAGACACGCGCGAAGCCATCTCTTCGCCTCCCCCTAGTGGTCCGTCCACACAGGCGTTCACCATTCCTCAATTCGATAGGAGTTCCCCAATGACTGATCTCCAGAACCGATTCCAAGACATCATCGCCCCAGTGATCCAGTTCGACTATCAGGTCGAGATCGTCGAGGGCAAGGGCAGCTGGGTGACTGCAGCCGACGGTCGCAGATACCTCGATTTTGCATGCGGAATCGCCACAACGAATATGGGCCATCGCCCGGATTCCGTGGTTGCCGCGGCACAGGATCAACTCAACAAGCTCTGGCATGCAGGGGGCTCGTTCCTCTATGAGCCCATCGTCACAGCTGCTGAGAACATCGTTGAGATCGCGCCCGATGGCATCGACAAGGTGCTGTTCATGAACTCGGGCGCCGAGGCGGTCGAGGCCTCGGTCAAGCTCGCTCGAAAGGTCTCAGGTCGTCAAGGCATCGTGTCGTTCCGCGGCGGGTTCCACGGAAGGACGATGGGGTCCGTCACCTACACGACGTCGAAGGCAAGATACAGACAGGGATATCACCCCCTCCTGCCTTCGGTGTTCATTACGCCTTTCCCGCATCCGTTCCGTTGGGGTATGTCCCAGGAGGAGGCCAACGAGTACGCCCTCAAGGAGTTGGAGTTCAAGTTCAAGCACGAGGTGACGCCTGGTGAAATCGCTGCGTTCCTTGTCGAACCACTCCAGGGCGAGGGCGGCTACTACCCGGCAAGCCACGACTTCATACACGCACTCAGGGCCATTGCCGATGAGCACGGAATCCTCATGATCCTGGACGAGGTTCAGACAGGCTTTGGCCGCACAGGGGACTGGTTCACAAGCCAGGTATATGACGTTCGCCCCGACATCCTGGTCATGGGTAAGGCGATCGCAAACGGTCTACCTCTGTCAGCCGTAGGTGCATCCGCTCAAGTGTTCGACGCGTTTCCCGCAGGGTCACACGGCACGACCTTCGGCGGAAACCCGGTGTCTTGCGCGGCATCCGCTGCGAACGTTGATGCGTTGGGCAGTGTCATCCCCGGCGTTGACCGGCTGTCAGAACACGCCTTCTCGCGGTGGAACGACATCAAAGATCGGTATCCGATCGTGGGCGACGTTCGAGGTCTTGGTTTGATGATCGGTATCGAATTGGTCACCGAGGGCAACGAACCCGACATCGAGGCGTTCAGCGCTATTGGCCAATACGCGTTCGATGCTGGCATGTTCATCCTGAACTGCAGCCCTGATGGCAATGTCATCAGATTCATCCCACCCCTCAACGTGTCAGGAGAGGACCTCGACCGAGGCATCGACATCCTCGAGGACGCTATTGCCAAGTACGAGGGCTGAGAAGAAAGAATCAGGCAGAGGCCAAACGACAAAAGCGAGGGCCCCGGCAGGTGCCGGGGCCCTCTTGATTCTCGACTCTGGGTCCTGCCCTATTCCTCAGACGTCAATACGCCGCGAAGTCGTGGGTAGCGGACGGGACGATGATTGTGGCAGAACTCTGCCCTGTTGTACTTGGACAGCTTCGTGGTGCAATCCAAACCGGCGCAGGTGCGCTCCTCGTCGTATGTCTTGGGCCGCCGTGAGCGACCCTTTGGCCGAGATGCCTTCAGAATGTCCGACATAGTTCTAGTTGTGCCTTTCTTGAGTACGTTGACGTTGTGCAAATCAGTGCCTATGGCACGCGACTTGTCGCACCGAGAGATATCGGGAGCCCTCAGTCTAATTGCCACTACCGCAAGGTGCAAAACAAAATGTCAATGTGCTGCATCTGATCGCAACGGATCGCTGCTCCTGTCTCCAGGGACGACAATTGCAAGGATCCCCACAAGCACTGCAAGGGCCGCAAGCCAGTCCCCAAAACGTACCCACACAGTCGGAGTGCCGGTCGTGAACTGAACCAATCCGTACAGCACAGTCGACTCAAGAAGATCGGTCTTGTCCCCCACCTCCCCGCCGCCAGAGATGAAGGTTGACTTGCCCGTGATCGCGGCGAGTGAAGTATCGAGACCGATTCCTGCCGAATTGACCCGAACCAGACCAACGAATTGATCCGATGCCGCCGTGTCACCGAAGCTGCTCTCATTGGTGGCCACAACCATCACCTGGGCACCGGCCCTTGCAACGGATCGCATCGAACGTGCGAACGCTCCCTCGAACGAGATCACGGAACCAACCACTCCCTGTTCCGTAGGAAACACGGTTGGCTGGGTCCCAGAGATCATGTCCCTCGGAACCTGATCGAGTTGGGGCACGAAGTCAAGCAGGCCGCGTAGCGGCACGTACTCGCCAAAAGGTACAGGGTGGCTCTTGTGGTACTCCCCGATTTTCACACCATCTGGTGAATACAACACGTTGAAATTGATGAACTGATCGTCTCCAACGGTCCTCGTACCCGAGACGAGTATGTGCGCGTCAAGTCGCCTCGCCTGTTCAGCGATTTCGGTGCGGACCTCATCATTCGTGTCCGGTTCGTACCTGCCTCCAACCGAGTTCTCTGGCCACACGACGAACTCCACAGTCCCTTCGGGGATCGATCGTGTCAGCTCCATATGCCGCTCGTAGATCCGCTGGTTCTCGTTCTGACAACGTGTCTGGGGGCAGGGAGAGCCGCCCTGGACGATTGCTGTTCTCCACACCTGGGCCGCGGGTGCAGGCCCAAGAAAGGCGCCGGCCATCATGACGAGCATCACCACGGCTGCGGCATCGATCGCGAACCTCCATATCTTGCGGTTCTCGATGACCAGTGTCAGCCCAGCCGCGATCGCAACAGCCAGAACAGACCACCCCGAAGGCCCTATCCACTGGACCGATCCAATAGCGCCAGGGAGCGAGGCTGCCGGATATCCGATGTCGCCCCATGGGAACCCTCCAAACGGAAAATGGCCGCGAATGAACTCGAATACGACCCATCCCCCGATCGTGATGTAGAACCAACGCCACGGCGTCCACAACCGAAACGCCCACACCCACAAAGCGAACAATGCGCTGAATGATCCCATGAGAATCGAGAGCGGGAACCAAGCAACGAAACCGAGAACCATGATCCAATTCAGTAGAAGACCGAAGAACGCTGCGCCCCAAGCAAAGCCGAGCGACAGCACCCAGATGGGACGCTCCACTGAGCGAACGGCCAGAAAGAGCGGAACAGGTGCAATGAACGCAAGCGGCGCGAGACCCAGTGGAGGGAACGCCGCCCACATGAGGAGCGCGCTCAGAGCAACGAGAAGAATAGGAATCATGGAACTGCAGGATATCGGTCCTGCCCACTTGCGCAGAGAGTTACATCCGTCGCGCTGTCTGGGCGCTGGCAGGCGCCTTTTCGGCTCGATGCACCATTCGTCTACTCTCATGAGCAATGGACGATCTACACGTGGCCATGGGAGCGGCGAAGGCTGGTGGCGTGATTGTTGCCGACCACTTCGGCGCATCACCCGATCCCATGTACAAGGGAAAATTCGACCCGGTCACCGCGGTTGACCTCGCATCAGAGGCAGCCGTCCTGGAAGTCCTTGCCAAGCACCGCCCTCAGGACGAAGTGATGGCGGAGGAGAGCGGCGGCACCCGCCACGATGGGCGCCATTGGATCGTCGACCCTCTCGATGGAACCGTCAATTTTGTTCATGGCATACCCCACGTGTCCGTGTCGATCGCACTATATGAAGGCGACGAGGGCCGTGTTGGCGTGGTATACGACCCACTGCGGGACGAGATCTTCACAGCTGCAGAGGGCGAAGGCGCTCGACTGAACGGACACGTCGTCAGCGTGTCCCCGACGAGGACACTCGAGCGCGCCGTGGTCACGACCGGATTCCCATACGACCACGACCAGAGGGCAGACGAACTGACGATTGTTGTGCG
>JAMBLH010000092.1 GCA_023336875.1 Actinomycetes bacterium | reverse complement strand
TGTCGTGTGTCGTGTGTCGTAGGTCGTATGTCCTAGGTCGTCCTATTCAGCTCGCGAGGAGCTTCTCCACCTGGACTCTCAGATCGATGGGGCGGAAGGGCTTCGTCATGAAGGCATCTGCCCCACCCTCTGCGGCACGGTCGGCCATTTCTGGTTGCGCGTGGGCGGTGAGGACAAGCACCTTCACATCGGACGAGTTCGGATTCTCCCTCAGGCGACTCAGAACTTCCCAGCCATCGAGCCCAGGGAGACCGATGTCGAGGACGACAACATGGGGATCCATTGCGCCAATCTGGTCAAGTCCAGTGATTCCGTCGATTGCGCTCGATACGTTGACATCGAGCACCCGCAGACAGACCTCGATCAGTCTCCTGACAGATGGCGAGTCTTCGATGACGAGTACGCGTTGGTCCACATCGTTCCTATCGGCGGTTTTCGCGGACCCCTTCAGCAATTGTTGGGATACGGGATGCGTAGTCTTGTGGGGCGACACCGTGGATCAGGAGGAAACGTGCTGACCCCATACCAATCCGAGCCCTATTCCGACTTCTCCGATCCGCTGAAGGCTGATGCCTATGCGGAGGCGCTTGGGGAGGTCGCTGCACATCTCGGCGGTGAGAGGGCGCTCATGGTGATTGGAGATGAACACCGTGATACCAAGGCGACCATCGAGTCAGTGAATCCTGCGGATCCGAGCCAGCTCGTTGGAACAGCTGCCTCCGCCGGGTTAGTCGATGTCGATGCCGCCATCGAGGCTGCCTGGGCGGCGTTCGGCGGGTGGGCGACGCGAACCGCTGAGGAGCGAGCAGGCGTCATCCATCGGGTTGGGGACATCATTGCTGGGCGAAGATACGAATTCGCAGCGTGGCAGACCTATGAGGCGGGCAAGAACTGGTCGGAGGCCGAAGCGGACGTTGCCGAGGCGATTGACTTCTGTCGCTACTACGCCCATCAGGCACTACGCATGTCCGAACCAGTCGCCGTGGAGGAGTACCCCGGTGAGACGAACGAGTCGTGGCTCCAGCCCATCGGTGTCGGAGTTGTGATTCCTCCGTGGAATTTCCCTCTTGCGATTCTTGTCGGCATGACGGTGGGGCCGGTCGCGGCAGGGAACACCGTTGTCGTCAAACCGGCTTCGAACACGCCCCTTGTCGGATGGGGCTTCATGAAAGCACTTGAAGAGGCAGGGTTGCCTCCGGGCGTGGTGAACTTTCTGCCCGGTGCCGGATCGACGATTGGCGATGCACTCGTCGATCATCCGATGGCACGATTCATCAATTTCACTGGGTCCAAGGAGATCGGTCTTCGTATCGCGGCGAGATCGGCCAAGGTGCATGACGGTCAGAAGTGGCTCAAGCGCTCCTATGTGGAGATGGGTGGCAAGGACGCGCTGATAATCGACGAGACAGCAGACCTGGATTCCGCGGCCATTGACGCAGTGCGGTCTGCATTTGGATTTCAGGGACAGAAGTGTTCGGCGTGCAGCAGATTGATCGTGGTGGAGTCGGTTCACAATGAGGTACTCGAAAAGATCATCGAGTCGGCTTCTCAGCTAAGTATCGGGCCGCCCGTCGAGAATCATCCGGTGGGCCCAGTGATTTCGGCGGCACAACATCGCTCCATTCTTGGTGAGATCGGGTCAGGAATGGATGACGGCAGCCTCGTAATGGGAGGTGCCGCTGTTGACCGCGATGGGGGCTACTACATAGAACCGACGATCTTTGACGATGTCGCACCAAATTCCCGTCTCGCGCAGCACGAGATCTTCGGGCCGGTGCTCTCCGTTATCACGGCGTCGGACTTCGATGAGGCGCTTGATATTGCAAACGGCACGGAGTTTGGGCTCACAGGCGGCGTGTATTCACGTGACGAGGCACGCCTGGATCGAGCGAAGCGTGAGTTCAACGTCGGCAACCTCTATCTCAATCGCAAGATCACCGGGGCACTCGTCGGAATCCAGCCGTTCGGGGGATTCAACATGTCCGGGAGCAACGCAAAGGCTGGCGGTCCGGACTATCTGCGACTGTTCATGGAGATGAAGTCAGTTGCCACGCGACTGTGAGCTGACAACCTTCAACTCTCTTCGGTGCCGTCATACCAATACCAGATGACCGCGTTCCCGAGGGTGTCGCTAACGATCACTGTGTCTCCCTGGTTTGACCACACAGCACCGTCGTTGCACCAATAGATCGCGTCGGCCGGGCCTCCTGTACACCCTGTGACAACGGTTATCGAATCGCCAGGTCTGAGTACCGTACCGTTCGGGAACGTCATCCGATTGCGCGAACTTTCGTCCCTGAGCACCCATCCCGAGATCGACACTCGGCCGTACCC
>JAMBLH010000091.1 GCA_023336875.1 Actinomycetes bacterium | reverse complement strand
ATGATAGGCCTTGCAATGCTCTCGCTTGCGCGCGAACACGTTCATCGAGCGAGCGCAGAAACCAAGGGTGCACGACTCAAGATGGGGCTGACCGAGGCCATGAATGCCACAGAGATCATCGGCGACGTCAGAGGTCGAGGGCTACTCCTTGGCACCGAGTTCGTTATCGACCGAGGGTCCATGAACCCTGCACCGCAAGCCGCAACCGCTGTTGCGGATGCGTGTCGCCGACGCGGCCTCCTCATCCAGGTGGTGTCCGGCAATGTCTGGCGAATCGCACCACCCCTCACCGTATCCAACGATGAAGTGGACAGCGCAGTCTCGATCATCCAGGAGAGCATCACGGAGTACGAGCATGTATGACGTGACAGCGACACGGAATCGATCACGATCAGCGGCTCATCCGCGACGTGTTAGATGAAGAGTTGGATGTCGGCGTTTGCTGCATAGTCAAGGAATGCTGCTGCCCCTGCGATGTCGCATCCTTCGATGAGGTCTGATTCGGAGACGTCCATCACTCCCATCGTCGTGGCACACGCAAAGAACGTGACGTCGAGGTCGCGGGCCATGTCTATGAAATCAGGAATCCTCGGCATGGACGCATTGTCCATCCACCTCTTCATTGTCTTGGTTGCCACCGCTGTCGCCCCCGGTATCGCTCCAACGACGTTCGGCACCTGAAGCGGACCCGAAGGGTTTGCCAGGGATGCGACTTTCAGGCTTTCGAATCGATCCTTGTGGAGGATGTCGAGTCCATAGAACGTGAAGTAGATGCCGACTTCCCATCCGAGGCTCACCGCTGTCGTGGCCAGAATCAACGGCGGGTACGCCTGGTCCAGCGTTCCCTTCGACGCAACAAGGGCAAGCCGCTTCGTTTTAGGTTCGTGTGTTGTCGTCGCAGTCTCGGGTTGTGTTGCTGTCGTCAAGCGCCTGTTCCTTTCTCGATCCAGAAGACCTGGCTGGTGCCGCGATCGTCGATCTCGACGAGGCGGTCACCCCTTTGGCGTGTGAATGCCGGGATATCGGCGAGTGAGCCCGGGTCGGTGCAGATCAACTCAAGGACCTCGCCGTGTTCCATGGTCTTGAGAGCCATCGCTGCTTTGTACACAGGGAGCGGGCACAGCAGCCCTGACGTGTCGAGCGTCGCGGCGGCCACCGCACCAGACGTGTTGTTGGTTGTCATCAGATGGTTCTCCTTGGTTGGTCTCTGGTCATTGTCATGTCCGATACCCCTGGGTTCCGAGCATTTCGGTGAAGTAGGTCGTGTACTTCGCGCTTCCATCAGGAGACACCCCGACGACGACACCTTCAGCAAGGTCGCTGAACTCGCTGATCGCGTGGACGATCGCACCGGTTGACGGCCCCACGAGTAGGCCGTCCTTGCGGTGGAGACTCAGGGTCATCGCGTAGGCTGCATCGTCTCGCACCATCACCACATCGTCGATAACACTCCGATCGAGATTGCCAGGCTCGTTGGCCTCGGCAAAGCTCTTGAGTCCGGGAAGTCGATGGCCCTTCTCCGGCTCTATCGCGATTATCCGCACATCCGGGTTCCGCTCCTTGAGGTATCGGCCGACACCCGTGATCGTTCCACATGTGCCGAACCCGGCAAAGAAAGCCGAGACCTCACCTTCCGTCTGGTTCCAGATCTCGGGACCGGTGGTCTCGTAGTGGGCTCGGATGTTGTTCGGGTTCTCGTACTGATCTGCCATGACATAACGTGTTCCATCCTCAGAGGCAGCAAGTGACCGCGCAAGAGCGATGGCACCGTCCTTGGGATGATCGACAGGGCACAGTTCATCGGGTGTTTCCCAGACCTCAGCTCCGAGCATCCTCAGGATCGTCTTGGTCTCGGAAGGAACGCCATCAGGGAT
>JAMBLH010000090.1 GCA_023336875.1 Actinomycetes bacterium | reverse complement strand
CGTCATGGCCGTTAGATGCCAGAGATAGATCGTCATGATCACCCCTGACACAGCAACGACAACATGCCAGGGGCCTTCGCGATGGGCGAACCGATTGATCGACGTGCTCCCAGCCCATATCAGTCCGGCCTGAACAAATCCAAGCAGCGCGATGGCGAATGTCGGGGGTGTCATGTTCGTGAGTTCGGATCCTGGAACACCGACCATGGCTACCGGATACCAGCCAATGCCAGTGAGAAGGATCAACGCTGTGAGTGAGACGCCTGCGATGAGCAGACCCGACGAAACCGAGACCGCCCGTCCGTCAATTTCGCGTGACGCCCACCAGTAGCCAAGCTGATGCACAGCGGCCCAAACAAACAAGAAGTTCAACCAGCCAATACCAGAAACGTCGAGGGTGAAACGAAGAACATCGACAACTATGGCGATCGAACACAACATGATGAACGATCTGAGGCCCGCAGATGCCCACCATCGGTATGTCACAGGAGCAAGAGCAGTGATCATCACGTAGACAGCAATGAACCACAGCGGCACCGTTGCCGACATCGCCCCTGCACGGACGACGTCGTTGGGGATAAACGGCCCGAGCACCACGATAAGCAACGTCCAAACAACGAGAAGTGGTATCACCGGCGTGAATAGCCGCCGCACCCGTCTCGTGACCCAGTCCTCGTAGTTGACTCCATCTGCTCCAGCAGCGGCGAGAGCCCTCCCGTTCGTATATCCACCCACAAGAAAGAAGATCGGCATCACTTGGACGATCCACGTGACCCAACCGGCGTACGGGATCCACTCGAGCGAGTTCATCAATTGGATGTCGCCATCGGCTCGCAACCAGATCGATGCCGCGAGCCAATGACCGAGCACAACGACGATGATCGCCACAGCCCGGACCGTGTCAACCACACGATTTCGTGAGGCAGGAGTGGAATCGGCGATTCGTTTCGTGTATGTCAGGTATTTCTTCACAACCGACCCCTAGCTCGTACCGACGCAGGTGAGATCTCCGCTCAACCAGGTCTGGATTTCAGAAAGCTCCGTCGCATTCTCCTCGATCGTCAACTGCGAGCGGAGGTCATCGAAGGACGCATCCGACAGCGTCCACCCCAACGGCGCCTGGATTCCCGGATGGGCTCGCGTTGTGATGCGTGCATATCGACTTGTGATCTCGATCCCCTCAGGGGTATATACGCCGATAGCCGCTCCGCCAAGCAACAACGGCTGATCGAACTCGATCGCAGCTTGTTCTCGCTCGTTCGCAATGCGTCCGAACTGGCTGTTGAATATTGTCTGAAGTGGCACAAGGACCTCCGTTGGAGAAGTGCCCTGCACGGATGCACGCGGGTTCTCGTATCCGTTGTCGATCTGGATCAGGAACGGAACAACACACGCCGGATGCGATCCGTTGAAGGCGTCAACGAAGCCCTCAATCCGGTGCCACAGTTCGGTAACCGTCCCGGCCCCTGAGCCGTCGAGATAGCCCCCATCGACTACGAACGCCTGATTCGGACCTTCGTCACAGTCCGACAGCCCACCGCCGATACGGCCCGAAGGTGTAATAACCGGGAAACGCGCCGAAAGCATTATTGCGGTTGAGAGCTTGATGTCCTGGTTCTCGCACAGATAGTCTCCGAGGTCTTGCGTAGCGGCGAGCGACACTGACTGGTCAACACCGTCCATCTGTCCTTCAAAGGCACCGAGGGAGGTGCATGTGTCATCCCTGCTGTGAGCGGTGGAGCTCAGTACCGATATGTTGAACCGACAAGGGTCATTGACGCTCGTGCCATTGAACAAGGTGAACGGAACGCTTTCATAGCGCGCCCATTGCTCGAAGATTCCCCCTGATAGATATCTGCTGCCGTAGTCACCCCACGATGCCTCCCACGCCAGCTCCATGACCTCAGCCCTGCCTCTGACCGCGGGACCGAAACCGATGAAGCTCCGCGGTGTGTCGACCAACAGGAGCCAAGCCATCGTACTGGCGAGGTAATCGTCCCCGAGTCGACGCTTCACCCAATCGCCCGACCCCTCATCTGGCGGGACAAGGGTTGATGCAGTCCAGGTCGCCAGTCCGAGACTTCCCCCTGAAACCCCGGACATAAGCACTATTGGACTTGCACCATCGATCGCCGCCACGCACCCGTCCATGTCGAGAGAGTTCACGAACAGACAATCCATCACGTAGGACGTCCACGCGGCTGCCCTGACCCCTCCACCCGAACTCGCGATAAAGACCAACGGGAGTACCTCGCCTCCGGCAGGTTCATTGATGTTCTGGACACTCCATCGGGACCACACATCGTCCATTGTGACCACGCGATCGCTACCGGTGACGGCGCTCCGGATCACGGATACGTCGTTGCTTGCGCCTGTCGATGCAAGCCCGGCGAGCAACAACCAGACGAAGGTAAAGCCGAACACGGGCGTACGTTTGAGACGGAACGCCGCGAGGATCTTCGGTGGCTTGGTCCGCTCGGCGAATCTAACGGCCGCAGCGGCGAATCCCGCGAATAGCATCCCGCCGAGCAACACCACGGCAACGGTGCCAATGCGTTCTGCGACAGATAGCGGAAAAACGATCAGTGCAACACCGGTGACTCCCGCAACAGATGCACCAACGAAAACGAGAGGCTCCGTTCGGAGTCCTGGCAGTTTCTTCTGGACGAGCCTGCTCGGCAGCGATCCAGGGTCGTAGGAGTAGTAGAAGGGCATTGCCCCGAAAAGGATCATCAAGCCGAGGAACGTCAGGGCCACAGGCGAGAGCTCAGGGTTACTTCTGAGGATCCAGAGGACGCCGCCGAACGCGCTCACTCCACCGATCACGACGAGTTCAATCCCACCCATCGAGGTCCACGACTTCGTATGGATTCGATACACGCCAACAAGGAACGGCAGGACACAGAACACCAGCCAGATATCTCCGTGTCTGGCGTAGACGAGTTGGGCCACAGCCGAGCGGAGAACCGAGAGTCCAAGGATGAGATACAGACTTGAGCCGAGGATTCGAGGGAACCACCGCTTTATCGTCTCTTGGACGGTGCGGTCGCCACGTTCGAATGGACCAACTGGCAGCGGCACACCGAACAACCAGAGCACAGCAATCATGAGAGTCGGCACGGTGAATCCGAGCCCAGCCACGACACCAACAATCCCTGCAAGAATGATCTGGATTCCAGCAAGTGCGAAAATCCCAGTAACAACAGCCGACCTCAGGCGAATCCGAGAGCGTCCCCACGGAAGACTGACTGTCGCCGGCTCAACCTCGGCTCCGTCCTGGACCGCACGATTCTCATCTCGCAGCAGAGCGAATGAGCGAGTTGCCGTCCAGTGCACGAGCACAGCAAGTGCCGTGACCATCGCGACGGTGAGAAACGCCACCGAAACGGTCCATCGTCTAACCACATCCTCTGTCTGGGCCAATGCGAGCACGACAGCGACGAAGACGATCACGAGAAGCTGACCCCTCACGGCGACAAGGGCATCACCCAGCCATCGATAGGTCCTGCTTCGAAACGCGATAGTGAGAATGGCCACGGCCACCAGCGATACGAGAGCGATCGTCCTAAATGCTGCAGCGAACCACATAAGACGAACAGTCCAGTTTGTAATCGTGTCAGGTGTGAACCATGCAGCCCGCACGACGATCCATGTCATAAGATTCTCGATCACGTCAGCAGAGGCCATGATCAGAAGCATCGCTACACCGATCCCGATGAGCAGCTGGTAGCTACGTGCAGCATTCTGGTCGAGCGACTCGGGTTGTGTTCGTCGAGCGTGCAGAAGGAGAATCCCGAATCCAACGACGTATGCCGGCACGAAGATGAGACTGTCGACCAGCAGATACAGGAATGACACGACGAGTGCTGATGCGAACTCCGGCCCTATCCCCGACGAATATGTATGCCAGTCACCGACGCGCTCGGCGATCTCGGTTGGTTTCTGGCTGAGGTCGAACTCGAGAACCGAAGCCAGGCCGTTGATGCCGACCCGAGCGCCACCGGACGGATGCATTCCGGCAAGGAGCGCATCAAGCTGGCCAAGCGCGATCCAGGCAACCATGCCAGTGATCCCTGCGAAGGTCACGATCAGAATCCACCTGGATCGACCCTCGTCACCCAGCCCGAACACATACGAGTCAATGCGCCCGGCCAGGGACGAACTCGCCACCACATCGTGGATTTCATCGAAGAGACCGTGACGAACCCACCACACAGGTATGACGAGCAACACCATCACGATCAGAATCGTGGAGACGTACCAGAACGCGCTTGGTAGCTCATCGAAGCGCACCCACTCCCTCGTCCAGGACATTATGAGAATCACGAACGCACCGATCGTCGCGAGCCATGTCGTCAACCGGGCGCTTGACTCAGACATGAGCTGCCCCTCGATACTCACCGCCGTTCCGTGATCCGGATCTTCGGAATAGCGATCGAGAAGCCTCCTGGTCAGGGCGGCGACCACGATGATCGATAGGATCCACGCTGGAGCGAAGATGTCCGCAACGATGTCCTTCTTGCCGAGATCCCACGAGGTCACCCCACGAAGGAACCAGCCGTCCGCGTTCTGTATGAAATCAAGCTGTGTGAATATGAAGACAAGAATCGGAACGACCATCGCCGCGAACCAAACCAAGGGATGCGACACGATCCCCTGACGCCGACCACTCGACTCCATCACCGCTACCTCCCTGGACACAGGGCGAGCAACCGGGTCTGACCGCTGTCGTGATGCTCCATGTATGGGCACGCAGCTCGGAAACCGGTCGCTACCTCAACCCTACCCCGAGGAACCGGCGGCTGGTGGTCTTGCTACGATTGTTGGATGCATATCGATCCACACGTTTTCAGCGACGAGGCTGTTTCAGAAGAGACGAGAGCCTTCAACAAGGAACTCAGGGAGCTGTTGATGGCTCAACCTGACACTTCCGAATTCACGCCCGAAGAGATACGGAGGGAACGTCGAGAGGGCAGGAGCTGGTTGGGTCCGATCATCCACTCCGAGCATGCCGAGACGATCACCATCGATGGTCCGGGGGGCGATCTCGATCTCCGAATCATCAACGCCGGGACCTCAAACGGCGTCTATCTCCATATCCATGGCGGAGGATGGGTTCTCGGCGCCGCGGATCTGAGCGATGTGGGGAACGAAGCAATGTCGACAGAAGCAGGGGTGACCGTCGTTTCGGTTGACTACAGACTTGCACCCGAGCATCCCTATCCCGCAGGGGTCAACGACTGTGCAGCGGCTGCAGCCTGGCTCATCGAGAACGGTGAAGCCATGTTCGGGTCCGATCGCTTCACCATCGGAGGCGAGTCAGCAGGAGCCAACCTCGCCGCATCGACGCTCCTCAGGACAAGAGACGACCTCGGATACACGGACTGGGCGGCCGCCAATCTCGCATACGGTTCATTCCTGCCCCATGGAACACCCTCGGTACGACAGTGGACCGAGGTCGGTCTGATTCTCGAACCAGACACGATGACCTGGTTTGGGGAGCACTATGTCGGTGGACAGAAGATCGCCATGGACGACCCAACGTTCTCCCCTCTCTATGGGGAACTCCACGACATGCCGCCGGCTCTCTTCTCGGTTGGAACTTGGGACCCGCTCCTTGACGACACGCTGTTCATGGCAACGCGCTGGCTGGCCGCGCGGAACGACACAGAACTTGAGATATACCCAGGCGGCGTCCATGCGTTTGACGCGTTCCCAACGCCCATTGCTGCTCAAGCCAGAGAACGTATGCACACGTACATTGCCCAGGCGGTTCAAAGCTGAGAGTCGACGCTACGCTTGCATCACCGTGCTAGGTGGGGCGCTAGGGGTGCCCTCTGTCCGAAATCCTCTTCATGCGGAACTGAATCCCCGCCTGAGGGTGCAACGATGTCGGGTCAGCGCTGGTTCGGTCGATGGTGATAGCAGAGTCCCGTCACGGCGGAACGTCGTGAACCGGGTCAGATCCGGAAGGAAGCAGCCCTAAGCGGGTCAGCTCCGGGTGTGGCGGGGTCGCTCTGAAGGAGTCGATCGTCCAGAACACGCCGACATCGGAATACTCAAAGGCGGGGGGCACGGCAACGCCTTCGGCGTTCCTTGGGAGTTGCTTCGCAACTCCGCGGGAACCTTCGCAACTCCGATCGGCGAATCGCTGTGCGCTATGGGTTGTGTAGGAGGCCTGCCCAGACGAAACCCATGGGGCCTAGGCGCCATGTCTCGACCAATTCGAGCGGGCCAGATCCAAGCAGTTCCTCTGGGGGAGGGTGCTTGTCGAGGGTGTGATGGAGGTAGACATATTCATCTCTGGCCCCGATGCTCATGCCGGCGAGGGGGAGGATCACAGACGTACCGGCACGGTGCAACTTCGAGGTGAAGTCACCGGTTGGCCTGCCGAGATCGACAATTCCTGCCACCCCACCTGGACGCAGCACACGGGCAATCTCCTCCATCGTCTCTTCGACGGAGTCGAGATTTCGGAAGACATAGGCAGAGAAGACCGCATCAAATGACGCGTCCGTGAAAGGCAGCCGCTCTCCCACCGACACAACCCTCGAGGGTGCACTGTTGAGGGCAAGCATCTCGGGGGCAGGGTCCAATGCAACAACCTCGTGGGATCCAAAGATCTCGTTTGCCGCGCCCGTACCGGCACCGAGATCAAGTAGGCGCCCGCCCGGGAGTCTCGACACAACGGTGTTTCGCCACTTCTGGTCCTGCCCGAGGGACAGCACAGCATTCAACCTGTCGTAGCGACCCGCAATATCGGAGAAGACCGCGCCGTTGCTCATTCCGGGTCGATCGAGTCAAACCCCGTGTAAGGAATAAGAGCCTGGGGAATCCTAAAGGACCCCTCACCATCCTGGTGGTTCTCCATGAGGGCAATCAGAGTGCGCCCGATGGCCACAGCAGTGCCATTGAGCGTATGGACGAGTCGATTCTTTCCATCCTCATCCTTGTACCTGATCTTCAGACGTCTCGATTGGAAATCCGTTGTGTTCGATGTCGAGGTGATCTCGCGATAGCGATCCTGGCCGGGGAACCAGGCCTCGATGTCGTACTTCTTAGCCGCTGAGGACCCAAGGTCACCAGCGGCAACGTTCACGACGCGATACGGGATCTCGAGATCTCGAACAAGTTCCTCCTCACGCTCGAGGAGGTACTCATGTTCCTCCTGTGACCTGTCAGGGAGAACGAACGAGAACATCTCGACCTTGTCGAACTGGTGCACGCGGAACATGCCACGCGTATCCTTGCCGTAGGTACCCGCCTCGACGCGAAAACATGTCGAGAACCCCGCGTACCTGTGCGGGAGATCGTCCGAGTCGAAGATCTCGTCGCCGTGCATGGCGGCAAGCGGCACCTCAGATGTCCCCACCAGGAAGAGGTCGTCCTGTTCAACGGAGTAGACCTGGTCGCGGTCGCCAGGGAAGAATCCCGTCCCAAAAAGCGCGTGCTCCCTGACAAGAACTGGCGGGATAACAGGTGTGAATCCGTGCTCATGCAGGTTCTCCATGACCCATCTCACGAGGGCCAACTCAAGTAGCACGAGTTTCCCCTTGATCAGCGCAAACCTGCTGCCTGAAATCTTCGTAGCACGCTCGATATCGACAACACCAAGTGCGACTCCAAGATCAACGTGGTCTTCAACATCGAAGTCGAGAACGGTGGGTTCACCGACTCGCTTGATTTCGACGGCATCCTCCTCCTCGAGTCCGTCGGCCGCTGTTGGATCGGTCATGTTCGGAAGCGTTACCCACTGGGAATTAAATTGATCATCGAGATCGTCGGCTGTGGTCAACAGCTCCTTGTATCGACCTGCGAGCATACCTGCTTCCTCGATCGCGGCCTTCTTCTCTTCACCGTCGAGACCGGGAATCGACTTTCCGATCGCGTTCTGCGCACTCCGCAACTCCTCGGCCTCTGAGCGCGCCATTCGCCGGTCCTCGTCGAGCACACCAAGGGCATCGAGATCAAGTTCGAAGCCACGACGAGAGAGTGAGACGGCGAGTTCGTCCCTGTGGTCCCTCAGGTATGCAATGTCGATCATGGACCGAGGTTACCTGCCAAGTGCGCGGTTCACGGCAGCAACTTCCTCTGGTGACAACTCCTCAACCCCCTTGCCACCGTTGATCTCCTTTGCGTAGAACACAGTTTCTGAGCGTGCTGTGAGAAGGGTGATGACGAGGCCGTCGCCCCGTTGGCTCAGGAGTGCGATCGAGCGCGACTGGTTGCCAGTGATGTTGCCAAACGCGTCATAGGCGACAACACCCACGTAGCTGATGGCAAAGGGCAACCTTTCTTCTATCTCAGTGACGCGTGCGGCAACACTCTCAATCGTTTCGCTGTTCAACTGGGAACGTTCATCAATTGAGCGCAAGAGGGCCACAACGTTCCCATCGGTGGGAACGGCATCCACCTTTCTGCGGACCGCCTGGATCTGGATGGTTTGCCAGATCGCAAGCACGACCGCAAGCACGACCGCTACTACGAGTGCAACATTCACGATTCGCCTCTCCACAGAAAAGTCATTTCCCACACATTGTTGTCAGGATCGATGTCCTCTGCGATCGTTACGAGAATCTTGGCCTGATATATCCGTCCCTGAACGATTGCAAGATCTGCGAACGTGACGGTTGTGGAGGAACCGGCCGTGAGGTCCGTCACCGTCTGGGTGTCCTGGAGCACGGACCCGCTCTCGATGTCGAAGATCTCGAGGTGCACGCCAACCGAAGGTTCATCCTCATTTCCAACGTTGGATACGACCGCCTGAATGTCGATGGTCTCAGAGAAGGGCACAACCGGCAAACCGCCGCTTTCGCCACCCGGCTCGGGGTTGGTCATTCCCGAAACCGATACGTCTCGGTGCGGGCTCAACACGTAGGAACTCAGAACGCGAAGAGCAAGTGTCTGGGCGTCGTACAGAAGGGGGTTCTGGGCGTCAGGTTTGATGTATACGATCCCTGAGAACGACGGGACCTCGACGTCCTCAGGAACGCCACTGAGTGAATCCAGAAACAACGAATAGGACACATCCCCGACGCGCAAGAGATCAAGAGCGGCCTCCAACTTCTTCTGAGCATCCTCCACGAGCTCCCCATCCATCATGGACGCGATTGCCGTGCCAAGCTGCACGGTGCCAGCTGCCCACGACGACGAAGCCGTGGCCATGGTCCCGTAGCTCGGTGCGATAACTGATGGCACGTCGGGGTCAAGCAGCGCATCGGCTGCTGCCGCCTTATCAGAGACATTCTGAAGCCTGAGCGTCAAGTCCTGCCGCTCGGCCACCCCGATTGAGGCCAGAGCAGACTCAAGCTCAGCCGACGCCGAGGAATGCAGGCCGGAAGCCTCGTCTGCGGACGCGAAGAATTCGACTGCTCCACGCTGTTCCGTCTGGCGCGACACCAAGAAGACGATCACCGAGATGACCGCAACCAGAGAAACGACGATCAACAGCCAGCGTCGTCTTCGAAAACGACGGTCTGACCGATAGGCCCGATACGCCATAGTGCGCGAGGAGGGACTTGAACCCTCACGAGTGTTACCTCACAGGAACCTGAATCCTGCGCGTCTGCCAATTCCGCCACTCGCGCGTGGAGCCGGAAGGTTACCTGAATCAGCAGAAAGTAGACAGTAAACAGAACAGGCGAGCCAGCCGTATGTGAGGCGAAGCCGAGCGCAGGGTCTACCGTTGGGTTATGAATCTTGCGAGAGGTCTCGAGCGGAGGCTGGAGAAACTGGTCGACGGTGCAAGCGCATCCGTCTTTCGCGGAAGAATGCACCCAATCGACATCGCGAGCCGATTGGTGAGACAGGTCGAGTTCCTGTCCACAGATACTCCGGCTGGCACCCAGATACCAAACGATCTCATCGTCCGCATGAACGCGGCAGATATCGACGTGACCCTCGACAGGGACCATCTCACAAGGGAACTCGTCGCCGTTGTAACCGAGACAGCCATTGAGAGGGCATGGAGACTCGTTGGACCCGTACAGGTTCAAATCACAACATCAACCGATGTGCCTCGAGGAATCCTCGACGCAGAAGGGACATCAAAGGTTGGCCCCGTGCCAACATGGGGCCAACTCATTGCCAACGACGGCTCGGCGGTGCTCGAAATCTCCATCAACCGAACTCTGATAGGAAGATCTCTCGACAGTGACATTCGCGTAGCGAATCAGGAGGTATCGCGCCATCATGTCGTCATCTACCGCGAAGATGGAATCACAATGATCAGAGACCTGGATTCAGCCAACGGGACATTCGTAAACGAAGTGAGGATCGCCGAACGACCGATCCCGCTTGTCACGGGCGATACCGTGATGCTCGGCAATCTCGCATTCACCTACCGGCCGATCTTCTGACATGCCTGCCCTGTTCTTCAACATCATCAAGATCCTCTTCCTACTCCTTCTCTTCCTTTTTCTATGGCAGATCGCACGAGCGATTCGCAGTCATGTCGGATCAAACCCCGGCGCGCGAGCAGAAGGAACCGCAGCGGAACTCGTAATCCTCACAGGAGAGAGCGACACCGATAGGGTTCGAATCAGGCCCCAGGGTCACGTCATTGGGAGGTCCTCCGATGCCGATATACGTATTTCGGACCCATACTCATCTGAATTCCATGCGCGGGTTGGCATGCAGGACGGTCATGTTGTGGTCCACGACCTAGGCAGTACAAACGGAACATATGTGAACGGACGCAGGGTGACAAGCCCAACTTCCGTCACGCGAGGCGATACCGTTCAAATTGGCAAGACGATTCTCGAGGTGAGATGAACTACGTCTGGAGTACAGGCACGCACGTTGGAAGAGTGCGAGAGGGCAACGAGGATTCGTTGTTCCCGGAGTCATCTGGTTCATCGTCAGGACCGGAGCTACTGATGGTCGCAGACGGAATGGGTGGAGCCGTTGCGGGGGAAATCGCATCAGGTATCGCTGTCAAAGTGGCGTCAGAAGCAGACGCCTCGGATCCGATCTCCTCAGACGAAAGGGTACTCAAAGCGAACGCTGCCGTCGGCGATGCTGTTGCCGCAGACCCCTCACTCGCGGGGATGGGGACCACCCTGACACTCGTGAAACTCACCGATGATGGTGTCCTCAATCTCGCCCACGTCGGTGACAGCCGCGCATATTTGCTGCGCGACGGTGAACTACGACAGCTCACCACCGACCACACGTTGGTGAACGAACTGATCTCGCTGGGGCGGATCACGCCCGATGAGGCTGAGCACCACCCACACCGCCATCTCATCACACGCGTACTCGGTCTTGGACCGGTTGGTGTCGACACGATGAAGATGGACCTTGCCGACGGCGACCGCATCCTTCTGTGCTCCGATGGTCTCACAACAATGGTCTCAGACTTCGGCATACGCGAGATCCTTGCTGCAGGCGAAGGTGTCGAAGCAACGGTGTGGGCGCTCATCGAGCACGCGAATGTCGCTGGAGGCGTCGACAACACGACAGTCGTGGTAATCGACGCCCGCAAATGACACGAAGGGCCGAGGCCGGCCTCATTGTCGCTGCAGCCCTTCTTGCCTCGATCGGTGTCGCAATCGTCGAGTTCACGAACGGTGATTGGCTTGACGCCCAGGTCGCTCTCACATTCCTTGCATTCGCCGGGTCGTTCGGTGGCATTCATCTCGCCACTGTTCGTTGGGCCCCTGGCGCGTCAAGTCTCTTGGTACCGATCGCAGCCTTTCTCACAGCCGTCGGATTCATCGAGATCTACCGCCTTGATAGCCACTTGGCTGCCCTTCAGCGCTGGTCGCTCTTGGTGGCCGCCGCCGTTGGAGCTCTGATCCTGTGGTTACTCAGGAATGCAGGTGTTGCGGTGCTACGGCGATATCGATACGTCCTTCTCGCCATCGGAATCGGATTCCTCCTCCTCCCGCTGCTTCCTGACTCATGGCTGATTCACGGCGCCACCGTCAACGGCTCACGACTGTGGGTACGTGTCGACGTGCCGGCCACAAGCCGGGTTCTCAGCTTTCAGCCCGGAGAGGTCGCCAAGGTCCTCATAACCATCTTCCTCGCCTCCTACCTGGCAGAGAGAGCTGAGGCCATGGCACTTGTCGGTCGCAAACTGGGACCTCTCAAGATCCCTGAGCCTCGCCACCTTGGACCGGTGTTCGTTGCAGCCGGAGTCGCCTTCCTCGTACTGATCTACCAACGTGACCTTGGCGCATCGCTTCTCCTCTTCGGGGTGTTCGTTGCCATGCTCTACGTGGCGACTGGACGATCGTTCTACGTGATTGCCGGTGCGTTCCTTGCCCTGGTGGCAGGCTTTGTGGCCTACTCATCATTCGCTCATGTCCAGAGACGTATTGATGCATGGCTCGATCCATTCGCCTATTACCAAGATGCCGGTTACCAGACGGTCCAGGGTCTCTTCGCCATGGGGTCGGGCGCGCTGACAGGCTCTGGAATCGGCCTTGGCAGACCAGACCTGATTCCGGCGGCGCCGACGGACTTCATCTTTGCCGCCATTGCCGAGGAGATGGGTCTCGCCGGATCTCTTGCCGTGCTCGCCGGATTCGGGCTTCTTCTCGCTGTTGGTTTCGGTATTGCCCTTCGGTCCCGTGATCGGTTCAGAAAGTATCTCGCCAGCGGGCTCACGATCGTGCTGGGACTCCAAGCATTCATAATCCTCGCTGGCGTGCTTCGAGTGTTGCCGATCACGGGGTTGACGCTTCCGTTCATGTCCTACGGCGGGTCGTCTCTGGTTGCCAACATGGTGATCATTGCCCTACTCCTCCGTGTATCTCATGAGGAGCGCCTATGAACGTCCCTCTCAGACGTGCTGCGTATGCGATTCTCGGCGCGTTCGTGATCCTTATCGGCTCGGTGACCTACATCCAGGCGATAGCAGGACCAACGCTACGCGACGATCCGAGAAACCCCCGTGTCATTGCGTGGAGAACAGGGAGACAACGCGGGCCCATAACATCATCCGACGGCACGGTCCTTGCTCGCTCCGCTCCATCCCCAGACGATCCCAGCGTCTTCGAACGCGACTATCCCGAGGGTGATCTGTACTCCCACACCGTGGGATTCACCTCCGTTCTCTTCGGATCGCGCGGAATCGAGGCGACTCGCTCAAACGTCCTCGTGTCGAACAGGGACTCCACGATCTCAGGTGTGCTGAACGGACTTCTGGGGGGAGATACGAAACCGCGGGGCGTCCAGCTCACACTCGATCATGCGCTGCAGGAGATAGCGGCCGAAGCGCTTGGAAACCAGAAAGGAAGCATCGTGGCCCTTGATCCCACAACCGGCGCGATCCTCGCAATGGTCAGCTATCCGCGCTTCAATCCGAACAGCTTGGTCCGTGCAGGGGCCGGTTCCGCTGGCCTCGAACTGGAGTCGGATCCGGACGAACCGCTTCGGGATCGGACCGTCGATCAGACCTACCCGCCGGGTTCGGTATTCAAGGTCATCACCACGGCTTCCGGACTTGACACTGGATTGGTGAGCCCTTCAAGCGAATTTGCTGACCCTCAGGCGCTCCAACTGCCTGGAAGCGAGTCAACCATCGAGAACTATGACGGCGAGGTGTGTGGCGACGGCGTCACAGTGACCCTGCAGTTTGCGTTCGTAAAATCCTGCAACACCGTGTTCGCGCAATTGGGGATCGATGTCGGGGGAGATCAGCTCGGCGTGACCGCCCAGTCCTTCGGATACAACCAGGATGTGCCGTTCGAGTTCAGCGTTCTCTCGTCAGCTTTCCCCCCTCCCGGCACGATCGAGAACAACCCGCCCGCAACAGCTCAGAATGCCATTGGCCAGAGGGACAACCGGGCAACACCACTCCTAATGGCGATGACAGCCGGCTCTGTGGCAATGAACGGAACGATCATGCAACCGTATCTCGTGGACGAGGTGTTCACTTCAGACGGAACCGTGGAGGAGGCGGCCGACCCGTCACAGTGGCGCAGGGCAATGAGCCCTGCATCGGCAGCTGTGCTCGCTGACCTCATGGAACAGGTTGTAATCTCGGGAACCGGTCGCAAGGCTGCGGTCCCGGGAGTACGGGTTGCTGGCAAGACGGGTACTGCCCAGGTGACAGGCAAGGCTCCCCACGCGTGGTTCATCGGGTTCGGACCAGTCGAGGCGCCTTCCGATGTTCCACAGATCGCCATTGCAGTGGTCGTTGAATCCGGAGGAGACTTCGGGGAGTCCGCAACCGGCGGATCAGTTGCCGCACCGATCGCGCAGAAAGTGCTCGCAGCGTTCTTTGGGTGAGGACGAGCACCAGCTGATGTCTGTTCGCCAGCAGTTGTTACATCGCCTTATCGAAGTGTGCCACTACCCTCTCGGCCGTGGAAGAACGTGTTCTCTCCGGTCGGTACCGGATCGTCCGCCACCTCGCCAGAGGGGGAATGGCTGACGTCTATGAAGCCGAAGACACGCTGCTCGGCCGCTCCGTGGCAGTGAAGCTGCTGCATGCCAACTTTGCGTCGGACGACGCCTTTGTTGCCCGCTTCCGAAGAGAAGCACAGGCCGCAGCCAACCTGTCACATCCCAACATCGTTGCCATATATGACTGGGGACAGGACGAGGGCACATATTTCATGGTCATGGAGCTCATCCGAGGCCGGACACTGCGCGACATAATCAAGACGGAGGGCGCACTCCTCCCAAGAAGATCCGCCGAGATCGCGGCGGAAACTGCCGCTGCCCTATCAATTGCGCATCAGCACGGCGTGTTCCATCGCGACGTAAAGCCGGGCAACATCATGATCGCCGAGGATGGTTCGGTGAAGGTGACCGACTTTGGCATCGCCAGGGCGTTGGACGATTCGGAGGAGTTGACGAGAACCGGTGCGGTAATCGGGACAGCCACCTACTTCTCGCCCGAGCAGGCCCAAGGTCTTCCGGCCGATGAACGCTCCGATGTGTACAGCCTCGGCATTGTTCTTTATGAGATGCTCGCAGGCAAGCCGCCGTTCACGGGCGAGAGCCCTGTCGCCGTTGCCTACCAGCACGTGTCCGAGCCCGCAACGGCTCCCGATGCAATCAACCCGGACGTGCCTCGAGAGCTTGCCGCCATCACCGAGCACGCCATTGAGAAGAAGCCAGCAGCTCGGTACCAGACCTCAGATGAGTTTCGAGCAGACCTGCTTCTGTATCTGAGCGGGAACGAGCCGGTGGCAGCCGCAGCGTTTCTCGCTGCTGCACCGACCGCCATGATCGCTGCGTCGATTCCGTCGCCTCCAGTGGCAGGGACGCCGACTTCAACAGTCACACTCGATGCTCCCGCGCAGCAGAGAAGCCAGGCGGGCTATTGGGCTGCCGTTGGCGCACTGATCGTCATCCTCCTCCTGGGCTTGTGGCTGTTGCTGAGGTTGTTGTCCGGCGGAGGACCCGCGGCCGAGTCTGTTGAGATCCCTGACGTGGTCGGCGTACCAGCCGAGGAGGCCTTCGAGATACTCCAGGACATGGATCTCAAGGTACGCGCGATCCAGGAGACCAGCGAGGAAATCGCTGTTGGTCTTGTGATTCGAACCGATCCACCGGAAGGCACCGAAGTTGAGCCGGAGACTTTCGTCGACGTCGTGGTCTCACTTGGTCCCGAAACCTTCGGCGTGCCAAATGTCATAGGCGAGAACGTGGACGTCGCCGCCTCACGCATAGAAGACCAGGGCTTCATTGTTGGCACCCGCGAATATGTCGACACCGACGAGTTTGACGAGAACATCGTCATGGCTCAGAGCCCCGACGGCGGGTCGACGGCTCCTCCGGGCACCGCTGTCAATCTCATCGTGTCCGCCGGGCCCTCATCCATCGAGGTTCCTGACGTATCGGGGAAGTCTGCAGAAACGGCGATCCTCGAGTTAGCGCGTGCGGGCTTTGAGAACATCGCGACCCAGGAGGAGTTCAGCCCCGATGTGCTCAAGGGTTTCGTCATCGAGACGAACCCAGCAGCAGGCCAGACGGTGCCGCGCGACGCGACGATAATTATCCTTGTCTCGGAGGGTCCCGCGCCTGTGGAGATTCCCGACCTCGTTGGCATGTCCACCAGCCAAGCAGAACAGGCGCTCAACGCTCTTGGCCTGCTCCTCTCCGTGAGCTCCAGCACCGTCGAGGTGTCGATCTCGTCTGGTCTCGTCGGGCACGTAGCCGAACAGGACCCGAACTCCGGTGCGACAGTCGACGTCGGATCAACTGTGACGGTAAGGCTCGGTGTGGTCCTTCAGGTCACCGTGCCCGACGTTCTTGGAGACGATCCTGCGCTAGCTCAGAACGAGATGAGCGCCGCAGGCCTATCACTCGACCTGATCGGGTCCGTTGACACCAATGACGCAAGCCAGGACAACACGATTGCCACACAGGATCCATCCGGCGGGGCTCTGGTGGACGAAGGAACAATCGTCAATGCAACGGTCTACATCTACAAACCGATCGTGCCAGACTTTGCCGGGATGACACCTGCTGAGGCACAGGCCGCGGCCACGGCTGTCGGGTTGGGCTCCGTCACGAACAATCCGTCCCTGGACCTTCCCGACCCTGGCGGTCTTCTTGGAACGATCGCAGCTCAGGACCCGGCCCAGGGAACGGTCGTCGCTCAGGGAACAAACATCGACGTCGGTATCTACGTCGCTCCTCCGTGACCTCGGTCCGCAACGCTGCGTTGCTGGAGTGGTTCGGTGTCAATGGACGCCTGCTCCCCTGGAGGACAACAACCGATCCGTACCCCGTGCTGGTGTCTGAGGTAATGCTGCAACAGACCCAAGTGGGGAGAGTCGTTCCCAAATTCATCTCCTTCATGAAGTCTTGGCCGGACATCGATTCACTCGCCACCTCGGACACAGATGCGCTACTGCGCGCCTGGTCGGGCCTCGGCTACAACAGCCGCGCGCTCAGACTTCGCGAGTCGGCCCGAATCGTTGCGGCAAAGGGCTGGCCCGATTCGGTCGACGGATTGAAGGCGCTTCCCGGCATCGGTCCGTACACGGCTGCAGCAGTGGGCTCGATTTCGTTCGGAATCGAAGTACCCGCTGTCGATACGAATCTGAGGCGTGTTCTGAGTCGATGGGCTGGCGAACCGCTCGCGGGTCCAGACCTTGAGTCGTACGCTGTCGACGTTCTTGGTGGACCTGCGGGAGACTGGAACCAGTCGATCATGGACCTCGGGTCGGCAGTGTGCCGCGCCAGTGATCCTGCATGCGGGATCTGTCCAGTTTCTGAATGGTGTCTCGACCCGACCATCTACGAGGCACCCAAGCACCAGTCACGAT
>JAMBLH010000089.1 GCA_023336875.1 Actinomycetes bacterium | reverse complement strand
TCCGATTGGGTCCACTGGAAGCAATGGATCAACACGACCACGGTGCGTTGTCTCTCAGACAGGCCAGCCAACGCTCCAGGAAGCCGAGGCTCGACATCAGGAATCCGGGCAGGTTCAACCGGATCGAACACGGCACGACCCTTCGACAAGGCGTTTCGACCCCGACTTAAACCCACCTTGAACAAGTAGCCGCCCGGGTTCTCCATGCGGCCAATCCGATCCCAGTTGTCCCAGCCGTACACCAACGCCTCCGCTGCAGCGTCCCGGCCAATCTCACCGCCACAGGCAGCGATCAGTGATTGGCGGAGCCTCGGCTCATGATCCGTCACGAATCTCGTGAAAGAATCCACCTGAGAATCGCGAGCAACCATCCGTCTCCTGCTGCCTTCTTAACCCACAAACCCTATGAACAACCCAATCGAACCACAAGAATCTTCGCCAGGCTCCATAATTGGTCGCCAATAAGCGGTGCGATTTGGGCGAACGACAATCGGTCGAACCGACTTAGCTGCGGTGGATCGCCTGTCCGTTGGGACCACGATGAGTTCAGGGCGTTCCAGCTTGCTCAACTGGGACCAGTGGCTGTCAGGGAATCAAGTTGGGTCATTCGAGCTGCTCAGGAGCTCCGAACCCAGTCATAGAGGGATATCTCTCGAAACACCGTTTACACGTTGAAACGGAAATGCATCACGTCGCCTTCCGCGGTGATGTAATCCTTGCCTTCGATGCGCCAGGTACCGGCATCTTTGGCTCCGGCTTCGCCGCCAGCGTCGATGTAATCGTTGTAGGAGATGACCTCGGCCTTGATGAAGCCCTTCTCGAAGTCGGTGTGGATAACGCCTGCCGATTGGGGAGCAGTTGATCCCTTGGTCACTGTCCATGCCCGCACTTCCTTCTCACTGGCAGTGAAGTAGGTGAGAAGACCAAGGAGGTTGTACGCAGCGTGGATGACCTTGTCCAGACCGGGCTCGTCCAGACCGTACTCGGCGAGCAACTCATCACGGTCCTGAGATTCGAGACCAGAGAGCTCAGCTTCGAGGACGCCCGAGATCACCACAACCTCGGCATCCTCGGAGGAGGCGAGCTCGTGGACAGCATCGATCATCGGATTGTCGGTGAGGCCATCCTCGGCAACGTTGGCTACGTACATCATCGGTTTTGAGGTCACAAGAAACAGGCTGCGGACGATCCCGCGCTCGGCGTCGGTGAAGGTGAGTGCACGGATGGGAAGACCATCGGAGAGCTGGGCGTCGAGGCGTTCGAGCACTTCGACGGCAGCGTTGGCGTCCTTGTCACCCGAGCGCGCCTTTCGGGTCTGCTTGTCGAGTGCCTTCGAGACTGTCTCGAGGTCTGCGAGAGCCAGCTCCGTGTTGATCGTTGAGATGTCCCCGATCGGATCCACCTTGCCATCGACGTGGACCACGTTGTCGTCCTCGAAACACCGGACAACATGTGCAATGGCATCAGTCTCGCGGATGTGGCTCAGGAACTTGTTGCCGAGACCCTCGCCTTCCGAAGCGCCGGAAACGAGTCCAGCTATGTCGACGAATTCAACGACGGTGGGCAATGTCTGCTGAGGGTTGACCATCTCCGTGAGGACCAGGAGACGGCTATCTGGAACGAGTGCCATTCCGCCGTTCGGGTCGATCGTCGTGAACGGATAGTTCTCCGCTGCGATCTCTCCGCCTGTCAGCGCGTTGAACAACGTTGATTTACCAACGTTGGGCAGCCCAACGATGCCGCATTTGATTGCCATGTTCCCGGACTCCGATGCAGGTGAAACCGACCAGATGTGTGGGGCCGGATCGAATCGAGAACGGATGATACGACCCGGCGTGCGCAAGCGACCTCGATCATGGGCTTCATGCGAAGCGCGAATCCGAGCACTGTGTCGCGAAACATATCCGAAGAGCCCCCTTGCGCCGAGGCCTCCGGTCGAGTTCTCTGAGGGTACGGATCGGGGATCGACAGATACGTACGTGGGAGTGAGATGGATCCCTTTAGCCACCCCGACCTGGAACGCCTCGGCCGTGCAATGCGCGGTCGCCTCGACGAAACCCTCGACGCTGAGCAGTCCGCAGCCCGATCCGCCGCTTTGAGAAGGCGGACACTCAGAGATCGACTGATCGAGTCGGAGGACCGAGCCGAGGAAGTTGTACTGAGTGGCATTGACGGCCATGTCTATCGCGGCAATGTATCGGCTGTCGGCACGGACCATGTCGTACTGACAGAGTCCGGCCGCGACCGGTTCGTGGCACTGGCACACATCATGTCGATGGAGGCACGCTGATGGCGCTTGGCGTGAGGGTCCGCGACATTGCCCTGCCAACGGTTGACCGCCGTATGATCCTCGGTGCGATCCTTGCTGCCATTGCTGCTCTGGGCGTGCTCGTGCTCACCAGACCGCCAGACCGCATACCGGTTCTCGCCGCTGGCTCAGATCTTTCAGCGGGTCGGCCACTGAGCGAACTGGATATCGAGATCCGGTACGTCGAGTCGTCAACCGGTCTCGTCGTCGGTGACTCCGTTGGCGAACTGGGGGAGTGGTCGCTCCGAGTGCCCCTTGAGGAGGGTGAACCTCTGATCGCTTCGCTCATGCAGCCGCCGGAGCTCGTCGCAACGCCGAACGTGATCGCTCTCTCCCTGGCACCGCAGAACGCTGTGCTGGGCCAGCTTGTCGCCGGCGACAAGGTCGACATATACACGACCAACACGGATGGGTTTGGGGGGGAATCCTCAACGGAGCTATTGGCATCGAGCGTGTACATTGTGGAAGCGGTCACGTCAGAGTCCTCGGCTGATAGGGGACGTGTGAACGTCCTTCTCGCTGTTGACGACGATCTCGCAGCCCAACTCGCCGCCGCGTCTCATTCCGGGGACATCGATCTCGTGCGGGTAGCACCGTGACCATCCGTGTCGCGACCGTACTTTCGGCCAGAGAGTGGGAGCCTGGTCTCGTCGCGCATGCGAGAGATACGGCATCCCTGCGTGTCGTTCTGAGGGCGTATCAACCGGCCGACATCGAATCGCGATCGAACGAGATCGACGTTGTCGTGGCCGGTGGCGAGGTTGCCTGGGTCACTCCAAGTCAGATCGCCGGATGGCGCCGTCTCGGATTCGGGGTTATTGGTGTCCACCCTGCTGGTGACGGACCTGCCGCCCAGTTGCTCGAACGTGGGGGAGCGAACGAGGTTGTTCCCGACACGATCGATGCTGCCGCACTGGTGCAAGCCATCCGCTTCGTTGCACCGTCAGCGGATCACGAGATTGCAGAGAGTCGTGGAAGCGTGATCGCTGTTGTTGGACCGCGTGGGGCCCCGGGGTGCACCGAGGTCGCGCTTGCGTACGCCTCCATCATGAGCGGAATCGGCTCGACGGTCCTGATCGATGCGGATCTCTCGGCGCCTGCACTTGCGGTGCGCCTCGGACTTCCACCCAGGCCTGACGTGACTGATGCTGCGGATGGAGTCAGAGAGGAGGGTTCGATCGCACCCGACTGCCTGCATCGCGTCAGAGCGCTCTCTGTGATCACCGGTTCGCATCGCCCGAGTGAGGGAACACTCCGTGACTCGATGATCACCGGGGTCATCGACGCGGCTGCGGCGCAATTCGACCACGTTGTGCTCGACGTGGGGGCTGACGATGGAGTGGGCACGATCGTGGAACGGGCGGACACGGTGCTGCTGGTCGTGGATGCCTCTGCTGTGGGGATCGTGCGCGCTGCCCAAGTCACTTCGCAATGGATGGGCACTCAACCGCTGTTGGTCCTGAACCGGGTCGATCCAAGCAGCCGGGCCGAGGTGGTTGATGCGGTGAGGCGCTGGACCGGACTGGAACCCGCAGCCGTTGTGCTTGAACGAAGACAGGTCCGAAGAACCACGGCGGCTGCGAAGATGCCGGACAAGCGATTCGTTCGCGCCGTTGCGGGGGTTGGTGCGACGATATGACGGCTGCACCCACTGCTGCACGGTACGGGTTCATAGCCGAGCTACTCGATGACCCGATGATCGAGGAGATCATCGTCATCGGCGGAGAGCGCACATTTATCGTGCGAAACGGAGTCAAAGAACTGGTCAACGTTGTCGTCGATCAGAACGCCGTTCGACGGATCGCGGATCAGTTGCTCGCTGGAACCGGACGGAGGATCGACCAGGCCAATCCGATCGTATCCGCACAGCTCCCATCGGGAAGCCGGGTGCACATCACCGGCCCGCCCGTAACTCACCCGAATCGTATGAACATCCAGATTCGCAAGTTCGTCGTGACGGCATCTGATCTGAGTGACCTCGTCGATCGTGGCGCCATGACATCCGAGGCTGCTTCCTTCCTTCGGCGCAGCATCGAGGACGATGCGACGATCCTGGTCGCTGGTGCCCCTGGAGCAGGGAAAACCACGCTCGTGAACTGCCTCCTACGTGAAGTGCCGCCAGATCGCAGAGTCGTCACCTGTGAAGAAGTCTTCGAAATCGACGTAGATCTGCCGGATCTGACCCAGATGCAGACTCGAGAGGCAGGTCTCGACGGAGGGGCTGCGATTGCGTTGCGTGATCTGGTACGCGAGGCGCTCAGGCAGCGGCCGGACCGGATCGTGGTGGGTGAGGTTCGTGGACCAGAGGCGCTCGACATGCTCATGGCTCTGAATGCCGGTTGTTCCGGCATCGCGACGATTCATGCGAACTCGGGCCGTGACGCCCTCGAGAAGCTTGTCTCGTACGGCGTACTTGCTGGCGGCAACATCTCGATTCCTTTCCTACGTCGGACAGTCGCAGCGGTTGTTGACCTCGTCGTGTTCCTGAAGCGGGACAGTGAAGGTCGACACGTACACGAGATCCTCAGCGTCCCCGAGCAGCTCGATCCTGATGTATTCACGGTTGACCCGGTATTCGAGTGGTCGGGTGCAAGGCTCAGCGCCTCGCGGAGTTCACGATGAGGGGCTTGTCGATTCTTGCTGCCGCCGGAGCGGTATGGGTGCTCGTGGTGGGCGTGGTACCGCCCACCAGGCTGAAGCTTCCGAAGATTCGCGTTCGTGTCGTCGTGCTTGCGGTCTTCGCCGGGATCGTGGGCGCTGCTGTGACGTTCGGCGTCCTTGGCACCCCGATCCCTGCGCTTGCGATCGGGATTCTTTGCTCGGCGGTGCCTGCGCGCATCGAACAATCGAGGTTCGAACGCGAACTCGCAGAGCGGACCGACCGGTGGCCAGATCTCATCGCGCATATGCGATCGTCGATAGCGGCAGGCGCAACGCTTCCGGATTCGTTCATCGATGCCTGTGCTCGCATCGGCGGCGACTTCGGCCGATACGGTGATGCTGCACGGCATGAAATCGTCTACGGTGCCGGATTCGAACCGGTACTTGGCCAGTTGCGGACAGAGCTGGCGGATCCGATCGCTGACCGTGTGCTCGCAACGTTCGGGATCGCACAAAAGACCGGAGGCCACCGAGTCGGTGATGTGCTCGCCGCCCTCGGCACCTCCGTTGCTGATGAGATACGACTGAGAAAGGCGCATGACGCCGCCCTCACCGAGCAGCGGTGGACCGCAACGGTGGCGCTCATTGCACCGTGGGCTCTCCTGGCCGTGTCGATAGCGACCAATCCTCAGGCATCGAAAGCATTCAATACAGCGGAGGGAACTGTGGTCGTCGCCGGCGGACTCATTGCGACAGGACTCGGTTGGATCCTTGCAAGGCGTGCAAGCCGGTTGAGTGCAGCACCAAGGCTCTT
>JAMBLH010000088.1 GCA_023336875.1 Actinomycetes bacterium | reverse complement strand
TCCATGTTGGGTTTCCCGTCACAATGCCAGAGTACAGTCCCGACCATGGGATTGGACGGACCTGATAACGCACATGTACTTCTTGGGGGTGGCATCGGCGCGGGCAAATCGACCGTGGCAGGGGAGTTTGGCCGACGCGGATTCACTGTGTTCGATGCTGACGCGATTGGTGCTGAGGTGCTGAGCCCTGGAACAGACGAGACCCATGCCGTGGCCGAGCGGTGGCCACCAGTTGTTTCGAACGGGGTCATTGACAGGAAGGCCCTTGCCCAGATCGTCTTCTCAGACGAGGGAGAACTCCGGTGGTTGGAGTCGATTACGCATCCGTCGATTGGCGACGAGATCACGCGATTGGTTTCCGCTACACAAGGGTCGGTCCTTGTAGAAACCCCGCTTCGGCACCTGACGATACTCGGGGACTGGTTCAGGGTCGCGGTCGTTGCCGAGGAGGAGATCCGGATAGCTCGGGCGATCGCCCGAGGCGGAGATGCCACAGACGTTCGCAATCGAGTGTCCTCCCAGATATCCAATGGCGACTGGGTCGAGTGGGCTGACCTGGTGATCGACAACAGCGGTGCCTGGTCAGAGACGATTCTGGCCATCGAGGCAGTGGTCGACGAGGTGAAGAAATGACAGCCTCGGTTCCGTTCGAGGTTGTAAGCGATTTCGTTCCGAGCGGTGATCAGCCCGAGGCAATAGCGCGGCTGACGGAGGGCGTGCGACGTGGTGACCGATTCCAAACGCTCCTGGGCATTACCGGCTCTGGCAAGTCGGCAACCATTGCTTGGACGATCGAACAGGTGCAAAAGCCGACTCTGGTTCTGGCGCCAAACAAGGCGCTCGCTGCCCAACTTGCCAACGAGTTCAGACAGTTCTTTCCCAAGAACCGCGTTGAGTACTTCGTCTCGTATTACGACTACTACCAGCCAGAGGCGTACATCGCCCAAACTGATACCTTCATCGAGAAGGAGTCGACGGTCAACGATGAGATTGACCGCCTGAGACATGCGTCCACAGCGGCCCTCCTCACACGCGACGATGTCATCATCGTTGCGTCGGTGTCGGCGATATACGGAATGGGTTCTCCAGAGCACTACGGCGGACAGCTTCTGCGACTGGTCCGCGGAGTGGAATTCCCTCTTGAGGAGTCGATCAAGCGACTCGTCAACATTCAGTATGACCGAAACGAGGTCAACCTGACACGTGGCACATTCCGGGTGAAGGGCGACACTCTCGAGGTGTTTCCCACCTACGAGGAGACCATCATTCGCGTTGAGTACTGGGGAGATGAGGTTGAACGCATCTCTAGGATGAATCCCATTACGGGCGAGGTGATCGAGGAGATGACAGACGCCTGGATCTATCCGGCCACCCACTATGTGACGAGTCAGGAGATCATCGACAGTGCTATTGAGGGCATCAGCGTGGAGCTTGACGAACACCTTGGTCTGCTGGATCGTCAGGGAAAGCTGCTTGAGGCCCAACGTCTTCGGATGCGAACGCGCTACGACATCGAGATGATGCGCGAAGTCGGGTACTGCTCTGGTATCGAGAACTACTCGAGGTACCTCGATGGCAGAGAGCCAGGTGAGGCACCGTTTACGCTGATCGACTATTTCCCTGATGATTTTCTGATGGTCATCGACGAAAGCCACGTGACGATTCCACAGATCAACGGCCAATATGCGGGTGACCGGTCTCGAAAGGACACGCTCATCGAACACGGTTTCCGACTTCCATCGGCGCTTGACAATCGTCCTTTGACTTTTGATGAATGGTACGGAAGCGTCGATCAGGCCATCTTGCTATCCGCTACCCCGAGCGACTGGGAGATTCGGGAGTCCGACCAGGTTGTGGAACAGATAATTCGACCGACTGGCCTCGTCGATCCCGAAGTCATAGTGCGACCAACAAAGGGCCAGATCGACGATCTCATCGGAGAGGTTCAAGAGGCGGCGGCACGAGGACACCGGGTGCTTGTAACAACCCTTACCAAGAAGATGGCAGAGGATCTGTCCGGCTACCTCCTCGAGCTCGGCGTCCGGGCCCGTTACCTGCATTCGGACATCGATACGCTCGAACGGGTCCAGATTCTCAGGGATCTTCGCTTGGGCGAGTACGACGTACTCATAGGAGTGAACCTGTTGCGCGAAGGACTCGATCTTCCTGAAGTTGCGCTGGTCGCAATACTCGATGCGGACAAGGAGGGGTTTCTTCGTTCACAGACAAGTCTCATCCAGACGATCGGTCGGGCTGCGAGAAACGTCGATGGATCCGTGATCATGTACGCAGATGAGGTAACCAAATCCATGAGCAAGGCATTGTCGGAAACCAATCGTCGTCGAATGAAGCAACTGCAGTACAACGAGGATCACGGCATCGATCCTCAAACGATTCGGAAGAAGGTCTCCGACATCCTCGAACTCGTATCGAGCGGCAGTGCACCATCGGTTGACAAACGGGCAAATGAGCTTCGGCGACGTGAGCCGCTCGACCTGACCACTCCAGATCTGCGTCGTCTGATCCAGAGTCTTGAGGAAGAGATGAACGAGGCGGCCAAGGAACTTCGCTTCGAGTATGCGGCGCGGCTTCGCGACGAGATCAACGAACTCAAACGCGAATTGAAGGAGATTTCTGAGGCAGCGATCACGTAGCAACCCGTCAGCGGCCTCCGGGCCGCCGACCGTCGACCGCTCCGCTCTCCGACATACGACCGCTCGCCAAGCAATCGCCAAGCGGTCGCCGCTCGCTCACGACGGACGACTCTGAGTCGTAGGTCGTCGGTTGTCGGTCGTATGTCGTGCGTCGTATGTCCCCTCTTTCGTGTCGCACCCGTTCGGTACACTCCCCGTCTCACGGGGTGTGAAGGTGAGGAGGTACCGTGGCAATCGATCAGATTCTTGTCAAGGGTGCCAGGGAGCACAACCTCAAGGACATAGATCTGGAACTCCCGCGCGATCGACTGATCGTATTCACGGGTCTCTCAGGATCGGGCAAGTCCTCCCTCGCGTTCGACACCATCTATGCCGAGGGGCAGCGTCGCTACGTCGAATCGTTGTCGGCCTATGCCAGGCAGTTTCTCGGGCAGATGGACAAACCAGATGTCGATTTCATCGAAGGCCTCTCCCCGGCGATCTCAATCGATCAGAAGACGGCAAGTCGCAATCCGCGGTCAACGGTCGGCACCGTTACAGAGATTCATGACTATCTACGTCTGCTGTTCGCTCGTATCGGGATACCCCATTGTCCCAACGACGGGAACGCCGTCTCGCGCCAGACGCCGCAACAGATTGTGGACCGCGTTCTCGAACTCGACGATGGCACACGGTTCCAGCTTCTCGCCCCGGTTGTGCGTGGACGCAAGGGGGAGTATGACAGTCTCGTTGCTGACCTGGTGAGAGAGGGGTTCTCCAGAGCCCGGATCGATGGCGAGGTTCGAGATCTCACGGAGGACCTAGACCTGGCTCGCTACGAACAACACACAATTGAAGTGGTCGTTGACCGCCTTGTGAGGGGCGAGGGGATGGAGCGCCGACTGGCAGATTCCATGGAGACGGCCCTCCAGCTCGGTGATGGCACTGCAATCGTCGATATCGTCGACGGGCCATCGCTCTCGTTCTCGCAGGCGTTTTCCTGTCCGGAGTGCGGTCTGTCCTTCGACGAGCTCCAGCCAAGGAACTTCTCATTCAACAGCCCTTACGGCGCCTGTCAGGATTGTTCCGGAATCGGGACGAAGTATCAGGTTGATACGGATCTCGTCGTACCTCAGTCCGACCTTTCTCTAGCGGAGGGTGCCATTGCGCCATGGCGCGGTCGGCACCGCATGACGTACTACCAACGTCTCATCTCATCCGTTGCAAGAGTGCATGGAATCGATACGGACGCGCCGTGGTCGTCCCTCGACGAAGAGACAAGGCACCTGCTTCTTCGAGGTGGCGGAGATGCGTCATACACGGTCCGCTACGAGAATCGTTTCGGACGTCAACGGTCGTACGACGCGAGCTACGAGGGAGCACTGAACTGGATCGAACGCAGATACCAGGACTCGGAATCAGACGGTGCCCGGGCCAGCTATCAGCAGTACATGCGCGAGATCCCCTGCAACCGTTGTCGCGGCGGTCGGCTCAACGATGTGTCGCTCGCGGTGACCATCGACGAACGATCGATCGCAGAAATTTCGGACATGAGCCTCGCGCTCACAGAAGGGTTCCTCGCTTCGGTCGAACTCAATGATAGGGAGACGACTATTGCGGGCCCGATTCTTAAGGAGATTGGAGAGCGCCTCAAATTCCTTGTAGCTGTAGGGCTTGAGTATCTCGCTCTCTCGCGCTCAGCGGCAACGTTGGCTGGTGGGGAGGCACAACGCATCAGGTTGGCAACACAGATCGGCTCCGGCCTGGTCGGAGTGCTCTACATCCTCGATGAACCCTCGATCGGCCTCCACCAGCGAGATAATCAGAGGCTCATCGAGACGCTGCTGAGACTCAGGGACCTGGGCAACACGTTGATCGTCGTTGAACACGACGAAGAGACGATTCGCATTGCGGACCAGGTCGTTGACATTGGCCCTGGAGCAGGTGAACACGGCGGCCAGATCGTTGTACAGGGTTCTGTTGCTGACCTCGAGGCCGAACCTAGGTCGATAACTGGTATGTACCTATCAGGCGAACGGTCGATTCCGATTCCCGCTGAACGTCGATCTGGACGCGAGGACGCTATCGAGATCGTCGGGGCGGCCGAGAACAACCTCAAGGACATCGACGTGACTTTCCCCCTTGGAACCTTCACCGCTGTCACCGGCGTGTCGGGAAGCGGTAAGTCCTCACTCGTCCAGCAGATTCTCAGCCGTGCGCTTCATGCGTCACTCCACGGTTCACGGACGATGCCAGGACGATATCGAAGGATCGAGGGCCTGGAACACATCGACAAAGTCATCAATATCGACCAGTCACCGATCGGTCGCACCCCGCGGTCGAACCCTGTGACCTATACAAAAGTGTTCGACGCCATCAGACAACTCTTCGCGGCAACTCCTGACGCCAAGATGCGGGGCTACAAGCCCGGCAGATTCTCATTCAACGTGGCCGGTGGACGATGCGAGGCGTGCAAAGGTGACGGCACACTCAAGATCGAGATGCATTTCCTTCCCGACGTATACGTCCCGTGCGACACATGTGGGGGCCTCCGGTACAACAGGGACACGCTTGAGGTTCAGTTCAAGGGTCATTCGATCGCCGAAGTGCTCGACATGTCGATCGAGGAAGCACTCAGTTTCTTCGAGAACCAACCAAGAATCGCCCGTGTGCTCGGAACGCTCTACGACGTTGGTCTCGGTTATGTCCGTCTGGGTCAGCCAGCCCCCACTCTGTCAGGGGGAGAAGCACAGCGAGTCAAACTCGCAGCGGAACTTGGGAAACGATCAACGGGGCGCACGTTCTACATCCTCGATGAGCCGACGACCGGGCTCCACTTCGAGGATATTCGGAAACTACTCGGCGTGCTGCAGCGCCTAGTGGATTCCGGGAACACGGTCGTCGTGATCGAGCACAATCTTGACGTTATCAAATCCGTTGACTGGGTGATCGATCTCGGTCCTGATGGTGGTGAGGGCGGTGGAGAGGTCGTCGCGATCGGTACGCCTGAGCAAATCACGGAGATCCCAGAGAGCTACACGGGCAAATTTCTTCGCGACGTTCTGTAGCGTGTGGCGAAACGTATGACGATCCACGGGAGAAGTGACGTGGCCAGCAAGTGGGACGATCTCGCAGAATGGTGGGCACGGGAGGTTGAACAGGATCCTGCCTATCCGTTGGATGTCCACCCCATACTCCGCGAGCTGATGCCGCGCTCCGATGGGCTTGCGATGGATCTCGGGTGCGGGGAGGGTCAGGGCATGAGGCTTGTGGGGGGCGACGTCTTTGGTTGCGATGTCAGCCTCGACCTATTACGCCGAGCCAATGCTGGTGGCACAGTCGTGCAATCGGAATTGCCTGACCTCCGATGGCTCAGAGACAAGGCTCTCGACGCTGCGATCTCTGTGTACTTGCTGGATCTGATCAGGGATCACGCGAGCTTCTTCGCCGAGACCGCTCGGGTTGTCAGGCCCGCAGGAGAGCTCGTCGTTGTGATCAACCATCCGGCGTTCACGGCTCCGGGTTCGTGCCCCATGCTCGATACTGACGACGAAATCCTGTGGCGGTGGGGCGCGTACTTCTCTGAAGGCTCATCCACAGAGCCGGCAGGTGATGGTGTTGTTGAGTTCTTTCACCGACCGATGGATGAGCTCCTGACATCCGCCGCGGCGGCAGGATGGGTGCTCGAACGGATGATCGAGCGGGGTCTCAGTGACGACACTGTCGCGCGCATCCCCTTTTACGCAGGACAACAGCACATCCCGCGACTTCTTGGCGTGCGGTGGACCAGATCAGAGGACAGTTCACAGTTCACAGTTGACAGTCCCTTATGACCTTACGGGTGGTGGCGGCGGCATCGTGAGCAGGAGGGATCCGCCACTGCCTTCGTTCTTCAACTGTGAACTGTGAACTGTCAACTGTTGACTTTCCCCCACCTACCCTTCCAGCCATGCTGACACGACCCCCTCCGTCGTCCATCCCGGATGGTCCGGGCGTATACATCTTCCGAGATATCCATGGCCGGCCTGTGTATGTGGGGAAAGCGAAGTCGCTCCGAAAGCGCACCGCGAATTACTTCGCGCCCGACCTTGCGCCTCGGACGAGGACGATGGTCAACGCTGCCGCGGATCTCGAGTGGATCGTCACCGAATCAGAGCTCGCGGCGCTCATGTTGGAGTACTCACTGATTCAGGAGCTCCAGCCGACGTACAACGTGAGATTGAAGGATGACAAGTCCTTTCCCTACCTGGCGATCACACGGAACGAGGAGTGGCCACGTGCAACAGTCATGCGAGGGAAACGGAGGAAGGGTGTCGAGTACTTTGGGCCATACGCAAAGGCATACTCGATCAGGCAGACGCTGGATGGCCTTCTTCGAACGTATCCGATTCGAACATGCACAAACACGAAGTTCGCCAGACACGAGACGTCAGGACGTCCATGCCTTCTCTTCCACATCGAAAAATGCTCCGGTCCGTGCGTTGGTGAGATCACTCCCGCGGACTACAGCGACGCAGTAGATGGCCTCGCCGGCTTCCTCAGCGGCGACAGTGATGAGTTGATTTCTGACCTGACACGCGAGATGCTCGACTCGGCGGAGGATCAGGATTTCGAGCGGGCTGCACGAAAACGTGACCAGATCTCGGCGATGACCATCGCGCTTGAACGCCAGGAACTTGTAACGGATCGTCGCGAACATTTCGATGTCCTCGCGTTCGAGGACGATGATCTTGAGATTGTCGTCGTTGTGCTGAACGTTCGCAACGGAAGGGTCACTGGTAGGAAGGCGATGGTCGTCGACAGAGTTGAGGACATTTCGATGGACGCGTTCGTTGGGCAGATGATTGGCCAGCTGTATGCAGCAGACCGCCCACCCAACCAGGTACTCGTACAGTCGATGCCAGCCGACGCCGGTATCGTTGCTGAGTGGCTCAGTCTCAATCGTGGATCGCGCGTTGTGGTGCGTATGCCACAGCGGGGAACGAAGCGTCGGATAATGGAGATGGCCGCTGCAAACGCACGAGAGGAATTTGCGCGAAACCGTCTGAAGCGGCACTCAGACCACAATGCAAGGGCCCAGGCGCTGCGAAGCCTCGAGGACACGCTTGATCTTCCTGGGCCACCGCTGCGAATCGAGTGTTACGACATTTCCACGATCCAGGGCAGACATACGGTTGCATCCATGGTCGTGTTCGAGGACGGGCTTCCACTCAAGGCACAGTACCGGCGCTTCAAGATCCGGACCATTGAAGGACAGGATGACTTTGCAGCCATGGAGGAGGTGATCCGAAGGCGGTTCGAGGCATACCTTGCGGAGAAGAAACTCCCGATCGAGGAACAGGGCAAGTTCTCGTATCCCCCTGGGCTTATCGTGATCGATGGAGGCAAGGGCCAATTGGGGCGAGCTGTGCAGGTCCTTGATGACCTCGCTCTGGATATCCCCGTCGTGGGACTCGCGAAGAAACTTGAAGAGGTGTTCGTACCGAACGAGTCGGATCCGATCATCATTCCGCGGGGCGAAGAAGCGCTCTATCTCCTACAGAGGGTGAGAGATGAAGCTCACCGTTTCGCGATCAGCTATCACAGATCGCTGAGAGACAAATCGATGGTGGATTCGATTCTCGACGGTGTTGCCGGTGTCGGCCCCGGCCGAAAGAAGGCGCTTATCGCAAAGTTTGGATCTGTGAAAAGGATGCGCGAGGCCTCGATTGCGGATCTTGGCGCCGTCGTTCCCGATAGGGTGGCGAGCGAACTCCACGAGGCCCTACACGAGGTATGAACAGAACAATGCCAAATGATGACACAGGTACCCACGTAGTGATAATCACTGGACTGTCTGGTGCCGGCAGGTCCCAGACATCCAACATCCTCGAAGACATCGGCTATTTCGTTGTCGACAACCTACCCACGGTACTCATCTCGGATCTTGTCGCTACCGCAGGATCGGCAGAAGGTGACCGGTCGAGAGTTGCCGTGGTAACCGACACGCGAACAGGAGTGGACGAGACAGACCTCGACCTGGCGCTCATCGATCTGCACAGGGACGGGATTCGCACAACGGTCCTCTTCCTCGACGCGGATGACGACGTCCTGGCCCGTCGGTTCGAAGAGACTCGAAGACCTCATCCGGCCGATGGCACGTCACTTGGGGATGCAATTGCGAATGAACGAGTAGCGTTCCTACCGGTTCGCGCGATGGCAGATGTGGTGGTCGATACGACCGACCTCAACGTTCACCAGCTCAAGGAGAAGATCAGAGAGGTGTTCTCTGGCGTCGAGGCCGTGCCGTCGATGCGGGTAGATGTGTCGTCCTTCGGTTTCAAGAGAGGTACGCCACGGGTAGTGGACATCATGTTCGATGTACGGTTTCTACCGAATCCTCACTGGGAGCCTGAGCTGAGACCTCAGACCGGGCTCGATGCGCCTGTGCGTGAGTACGTGTTCCAACAATATGAGGCAGGGGAGTTCCTCGCCAAGACAACTGACATGCTCGATTTCCTGTTGCCGTACTACGAGGCCGAGGGGAAGTCGTATTTGACAATCGCGGTCGGATGCACGGGCGGCAGACATCGAAGCGTGGCGCTCGCGGAGGCGCTGGCCACCCACCTACGTGAATCTGGTGTCGAGACATCTCTCCACCATCGCGACATAGACCTCTGATGCGGCGCACGGAGACAGAGTCGCAGGCCCTTCTCCAGCAGCTCGAGGACTCCATGGAAGGCCCTGCCGTCGTGGCGATCGGAGGCGGACAAGGCCTATCTCGAGTGCTCAGAGC
>JAMBLH010000087.1 GCA_023336875.1 Actinomycetes bacterium | reverse complement strand
TTGGCCCTTGACCCGATTGCCGACGGGCTACAGGTGCTCGATGCCCGCGATCTTCCCGATCCCCTTCCGCTGCACATACCGACGGTCATCACTCAGGTGGATTCCGACCTGAGAGTTTCGGATGTTTCTCTTGCCCTCACTCGCACCATCGATCCTACGACCGAGGTCACGATCCTCGACCGGCTTGGCGACTCCGACGAAATTGTCACCCAACTACAGGCAAGCGAACTTGCAAGCTATCGGGCAGGTCCAAGGACATCGGTGTTCGTACCTGCAACGAATTCAGGGCTTCTCGGATTGATCGCAACGAACAGGGTTCTCAGGCGTGAATGCCCGTGGGACCGCAAACAGACACACCACACCCTTCTCACACACCTGATCGAAGAGGCCTACGAGACAGCAGACGCGATCGGCCAACTCCCGCTGGACGCTCCCTCTGGTGAGCCAGACTTCGGCGCGTACGCTGAGGTTGAGGAAGAACTGGGTGATCTCCTTCTGCAGGTCATCTTCCACGCCACATTGGCCGCCGAAGCTGGTGCGTTCGACGTTGACGAGGTTGCAGAGTCGGTCCGCAGGAAACTCGTGGATCGGCACCCGCACGTGTTTGGCGATGTCACTGTTGCCGATGCAGACGAGGTCCTGAGCAATTGGGAGCAGATCAAGAAGGTGGAGAAGAAGCGTGACAGCCTGATGGATGACATTCCAGTGGGGATGTCTGGAATCGCACGATCCATGAAGGTCCAGAAGCGGGCGAGGAGCGTGGGTTTCGACTGGGATGAGCCGGAGCAAGTGGTCTCTGTTCTGCGTGAGGAGATCGCTGAACTCGAGGAGGCCGACGGTGACGCGGCGGCTGTCGCAGGGGAGCTCGGCGACGTGTTGTTCACCACCATCAACCTTGCCAGGCATCTCGGAGTCGACCCGGAGGTAGCGCTTCGCTCGACCGTGGACAAGTTCATCAGACGGTTCACAACGATGGAGAGCCATTTCACCAGCAACTCCTCCGACATCTCACAAGCCACTACTGCCGAGCTCGAGCGGGCATGGGAAGCAGCCAAGACCGAGTCTGGCTAGGAGGCTGCTCGCACGGCAAAGCGCAGGACAAACGGATAGGTCGTCTACCCTCGGAGCATCATGACCACAGACCCCACAACAATCACACACATCCATGCACGCGAGGTACTCGATTCGCGTGGAAACCCCACTGTTGAGGCGGATGTCACGCTGAGCGGCGGCGGCTTCGGACGCGCAATCGTGCCGTCCGGCGCGTCGACCGGTGCGCTGGAGGCTGTTGAATTGCGCGATGGCGGTGACCGCTATGGCGGCCAGGGTGTGTTGAACGCCGTGAAGAATGTCAATGAGACGATCGCGCCAGCTCTGATCGGCCATGACGCGCTCGGGCAGGAGGCAGTGGACCAGACGCTGCTCGACCTCGACGGAACCCCAAACAAGGCGAAACTCGGGGCGAACGCCGTGTTGGCTGTATCACTCGCAACCGCGAATGCAGCGGCACAAGCTGTGGGCATGCCCACATATCGCTACCTAGGGGGAACGAGCGCGCGTGTTCTTCCAACACCGTGCTTCAACGTTGTGAACGGTGGTGCCCATGCAGCGAACTCCATAGACACACAGGAATTCATGATCGTCCCTGGCGGCCTTCCAAGTTTCAAGGAGGCGCTGCGTGCCGGCGTTGAGGTGTATCACTCTCTCAAGGAGGTCCTCTCGGGCAACGGCCTACCCACCAACGTTGGTGATGAGGGGGGCTTCGCCCCAGACCTGCCGGGTGATCGAGAAGTGCTCGACATGCTCTCCGAGGCAATTGAGAACGCTGGCTACAAGGTAGGCGACGACATCTCGTTCGCTCTCGACGTTGCAGCCACGGAGCTCTACAAGGACGGTTCCTATGAGCTGTCGGGAGCGACGCTTTCGTCCGCTGAGATGGTCGATCATCTGGGGGGGCTCGTGGCCGACTACCCGATCGTCTCTGTTGAGGACGGACTCTCTGAGGATGACTGGGATGGCTGGAAGCTGATGACTGACGAACTGGGCGACGAAACCCAGATAGTTGGGGATGATCTCCTCGTCACGAACGTCGACCTGCTCCAGAAGGCAATCGGTCTTGGCATTGGAAATGCGATCCTGATCAAGGTCAATCAGATCGGCTCGCTCTCTGAGACGCTCCACACGATGGACCTCGCAGATCGCTCCTCATACGGCACGATGGTGAGCCACCGCTCAGGTGAGACCGCAGATTCGTTTATTGCGCACTTGGCGGTTGCGACCAATGCCGGCCAGCTCAAGACGGGTGCGCCCGCCCGAGGTGAGAGAACCGCAAAATACAATGAACTGCTCCGCATCGAGGAGGGCCTCGGACAGGAGGCCAGGTACGCGGGTTGGGACCGGTTCGCCAGGTTCAGATGACAGACACACTTGACCGTTCAGAAACTGATGCTGCGCCCCGCAGGCCAAGAAGGCGGACAGGGCGGCTTCGTACCGTGCTATTCGTGGTCCTGCTGGTAATCGCTGGATTTATCGTCACTGGCGTGCTTCCCGTGGCTGACTACCTCGAACGTGGAACGAAGGTGGCAGAGGCCCAGGCGGAACTCGACAAGCTCGTCGCGGAGAATGGCGCCCTTGCCGACGACATCGAAGCGCTGTACACAGAGCAAGAGGTCGAGCGCATAGCCAGAGAACAGTACGGCTTCGTGCGTGAGGGCGAGGTTTCGTATGTTGTAATCCCCTCTGATGATGTAGAGGACGTCGTCGGGTCACCAGCCGATGCGGCTCCTGTTGCGATTGTGGAGGTTGATCGATCGTTCCTGGAGCGCATCTGGGATTTCGTCACAGGGAATGACCAATCCAAGGATGGATGACCGTTCGGTCGTTGCACTCCAGCTAGGTCGTCGCCCTCGCTCAGAAGTTGTCGTCGGAGCGCGTTGCCACCTTGGGATTCCTGTGGTGATCGATGTCCCTCCGATTCTCGACGATGGGACTCCCTTCCCTACGACGCATTGGCTCACATGCCCTCTGGCCCTATTGCGGGTATCACGACTCGAATCCGATGGTGGGGTCAAGGACGCAGACAGCCTGATCGCATCCGATGAGGCCTTCGCCGAAGCGTACGGCACCGCTATGGAGCGATACGGTCGACATCGCGACTCGCTGATTCCGCCCGACTGGGAGGGTCCACGGCCAAGCGGGGGCATCGCTGGATCTCGGGGTGGTGTCAAGTGCCTCCACGCCCAATACGCCGACACGGTCTCTGGAAATGATAATCCGGTTGGAGCAGATGTGGCGGAGATGGTTGAACCTCTCAACTGCATTGTGCCGTGTGTGATCCTGGGCAGCAACGGATGGGAGCGCAACGTCGAGTGGGCAGAGCCGATATGAGCGTAGCGGCGATCGATATCGGATCGAACTCTGTTCGGCTGCTCGTACTCGATGACGAAGGTGCACAGCTGTACCGTGAATCCACGGTCACGGCTCTTGGTCGAGGTGTGGATGCAACAGGCCGTTTCAGGGATGACACTGTTGCCGCAACGTTGGACGTGATGCACTTCTACAAGGAAACAATGGCAATACATGACGTCGGGCTGACCCGCGCAGTTGCCACGTCTGCCTCGCGGGATGCAGCAAACGGCCTTGAGCTCATGGATGCCATCGGCATGATTCTCGGGACAACGCCTCAGATAATCTCTGGGGATGTTGAGGCAGAGCTTGCGTTCAGCGGCGCCACTGCGAACAGCAGCGGGGAGCCCCCGTTTCTTGTCATCGACATTGGTGGAGGTTCCACCGAGTTTGTGTACGGCGTCACCGAGCCGCTGTACTCGACAAGCATCGACATCGGTTCGGTGCGTCTCACAGACCGGAGACTGCCGGACCGGCCTCCAACGGCGACGCAACTCTCGGAAGCGTCGGCGCACGTCGACGCTGAGTTCTCGACGGTGGAGCTGCCTGGGACGCCGCGCACCGTCATCGGTGCTGCCGGGACGTTCACGAGTCTCGCTGCCATCTCGCTCGGACTCGAGCAGTATGACCGTGACGCCGTTCATGACACCACGTTGTCGCGAGCAGACACCAAGGAGTTGATCGATGAGCTCAGCGCGCTGACGGTGGAGGAGACCGCGGCAATCCCATCGCTCGATCCCAGGCGTGCCCCTGTCATCCTTGCCGGGGCGATCGTCGTCGATAGGGCAGCGGTCGTCGCGGGTGCCGACGTCATTCTTGTGAGCGAGTACGGTCTGCTCAGCGCAGTTGCAACATCGCTTCTCGCCGAAGGCTGATAGCCGTCAACTGAGGTCCGTCACTCAGCTCTTGCGTCCGCCATTGCGCGGTCCACGAGGTGCGAAGGCAACTCCTGATAGTGATCGAAGGTTGCCGTGTATCTGCCCCACCCGTGGGTCAGGGACCGAAGGTCTATTGCGTACCTGACGATCTCGCTGGTGGGGATGAGTGCTTCGACGATCTGACTGCCGTTGGTACCTGTCGTTGTTCCCTGCACCGACCCTCGCCTCGAGGCTATGTCACCCATCACGTCACCCTGGAAGTCGGTTGGAACCGTGATGGCGACAAGCGAGACCGGTTCCAACACAACAGGACCGGCGGCGTCGAATGCGTCTCTGAACCCTGCTCGCGCTGCAAGTTTGAATGCCATCTCTGACGAATCCACGGCGTGGTACTTGCCATCGTCGACCGTCACCTCGATATCTACAACGGGGAACCCGTGAATGCCGCCCTCGAGCATCGTCTCAACGATCCCCTTCTCGACCGCGGGAATGAACCCCCTCGGGATCGAACCTCCCTTGACCTTGTCCACAAATTCGAAGCCTTCTCCTCGTGGCCTCGGGCGCAGGATGAGATGGCAGACGCCGAACTGGCCATGGCCTCCCGACTGCTTCTTGTGTTTGCCCTCGGCATCAGCAGGTCTGGTAATCGTCTCGCGGTAGGCGACTCGCACCTTCTCTTGGTCAACCTCAACACCGAACTTGCGGCTGAGTTTCTCGATCGCGATGTTTACATGGCTGTCGCCGAGTCCGTAAAGGAGTGTCTGGTGGGTCTCGCTGTTGCGCTCAAGCCTCAAGGACGCATCCTCCTCGAGGATCCGATACAGGGCTGAGGTCATTTTGTCGTCATCGGATTGCGTACGTGCAACCAGCGCTGTTGCGAGGACAGGCTCAGGGAAATCTATCGGTTCGGCGGCCACCAGTTTGTCCTTGGGCGCAAGCGTGTCACCGGTCTTTGTGTCGATCAGTTTCGCCACCGCGATGATGTCACCAGCAGGCGCCGCCTGCACGAGAGTGGTTTCGCTGCCAAACATGGTGGCGATTTTGGCGAGCCTCTCATCCTGTCCCGATCTGCCGCTCGTGAGATGCGTTTCGGGCTTCAGCGTCCCGGACAGGACTTTGAGGAGGCTGATCTGTCCAACATAGGGATCGGCAAGAGTTTTGAACACAAATGCGAGTGGCTCACCGCTTGGATCCTTCTCAATGGGCACTCGTTCATCGCCGACGGTGACGATTGCAGGCGGTCGGTCGGCGGGGGCTGGAGCAAGTTCCACGATGAAGTCGGCGAGTCTGTCGACCGCGATCGGCCCGATCGCCGAACCGCAGACGACAGGGAACACCCTGCCAGCCGCAACACCGTCGGCCATGACGTGTTCGAGTTCCTCAACCGAAGGCACATCACCGTCGAGGTATCGCTCGAGCAGATCGTCATCCCCAACAACGATTCCCTCGACAAGAGCGTCATGCACTTCGTGCTCCCTGTCGACGAGCTCCTTGGGCATGTCTGTCGCCTCGGCGCTACCGGAATCGTAGATGAAGGCCTTGTCCCTGAAGAGGTCGGCAATACCGTGGAATGCCTCCTCCTCACCGATCGGCAGCTCGATAGGCGCAATTCCCGCACCGAACCGATCGCGGAGCTGGGTAACTGTTGCCTCGAAGGACGCTCGTTCCTTGTCTAGCTTGTTCACGAAAATCATCCGCGGTGTGTTGAGCTGTTCAGCTATTCGCCATGCGTACTCGGTTTGTACCTCAACACCTTCGACAGCGTCGATGACGAAGATCGCGAGATCGGTGACCCTGAGCGCTGCGTGAAGCTCTCCTGCGTAGTCGGCGTATCCAGGTGTATCGATCATGTTGATCTTGTGTCCGCGCCACTCGAAGGGCGCCAGAGCCATCGTGATGGTTGTACCCCGTTCGTGTTCCTCGGGGTCGTAGTCGGTGACAGTGGTGCCCGCTTCTACCGTTCCGATACGATCGATCGCGCCAGCGCGGAAGAGAAGCGCCTCTGCAAGGGTCGTCTTACCCGATCCGGAGTGCCCCACGAGTGCAATATTGCGGATCTTTTCGGGAGGGAAGACTTTCACCGACGAACTCCTTGGCTTGACTGCAACAGGGTGTTGGTGCGAGTTTAGGAATCAGGGTGTCGTTGAGCGACATCGAACATCGGTCGTCTACCGTCTAGCGTCTAGCGTCCATCCAACACGCCCGGGTGGCGAAATCGGCAGACGCGGCGGACTTAAAATCCGCTATCCGAAAGGATGTACAGGTTCAAATCCTGTCCCGGGCACGCTGTTGTACCAACCGAGGACCGCAACTCGGCGTGATCGAGGCGGTGCCAGATCGTGTCATAACACGGTGCTGAGTACCCGCCCCATGCCGGTTGTGGGTGATTCGTTGATGAGCCCGTTGCGCCACGGTGATCCGATGCGTAGGCTCGGAATCCCAACGCCCGGAGGCAAACGACATGCAGCGTCCTCACGTACTCATCATGGTGGGTCTGATTGCCCTGGTGCTTGCGGCGTGCGGGGGAACCAGCGACGAATCGTCGAGCGATACCGCAGCATCGTCAAGTACCTCACCATCATCAGATCAGGCCGCCGACCCAGCGGATGTGCCAGATGCTGGATCCGATGACCAGACGGTCTCTACCGTCGGCAGCATCGGCGACCACTTCGACACGGCGGGCGGGACCGCGACGGTTACCATTGGAGACGAGACGTGGGAATTCGCACTCCCCGAGGGCCATCTAATAGCAAACTGTGACGCAGACTTCTTTGGCGGATTCGTCGCGATTCTGACGAGCGGGACTGCGGACATTTCAATCCCAGCCGATACTTTGATTGTGATGCTGCCAGGAGGCGACGTCACCGATCCACCAACGGTCAGGGTGAAGTTGGCAGTCGGCAGCGATGCAGAGTGGATCGCCGACGAGACCATTTACGAACAGTACCCTGATCTACCGGCCGGTCTGGGCGTCACCAGCTTCTCGATCGACGGCACCACCGCTTCAGGCTCTGCAATGTTCTTCGAGCAGGAGTCTGTCTACCAGTTCAGCGCCGGGAACGGCGACTTGGTCGTTGCAGACGGGACCTTCACCGTCACCTGCGCCGCTGAGTAGCAGAACCAGACCCAAGTACGACGACGGGTTGTTGCCTCATTCACCTGTACAGCTCAATCCGAAGGACCCGTATGCCCTCTCGTTGCTGTGCAGGTTGTAGAACAGGCCCGATCCGGCCGATCACGAGAAACCACTCGGTATCACCCCAAGCGACTCTCATTCGTTGAGTGGGTAGGTGGCTGATTGTGCCAGGAACTCGTCGAGTACCGCTGCCCATTGAGCGCGTAACTCCAGCTTGTCGATGTGGTCACGGTCCAGCCGTCGCGGGATCTCCGCAGGTGTCGTGTATGTTGCCGCGAATACGTCGGGGTGGGCGTCCCTGAGCCATGCACCAAAGATGGCGTAGAAGCCTGAATCGTTCGCAGACACGCCCTGCGCCGCAGGGAGTTGTACGACCAGGTTGTAGATCACACCGTCCACATCGAAGTACAGGGTCACGTTCGAGGTCATGTCGATCCCGACCCGTTCGAACATGCCGCCCCGCTGGGTCCAGGTGCAACTCACCAGCGATGGGTTGTCCTCGGTGCACTCACCCTCGAGCTACAGCCCAAACGAAGCCGGGCTGACGCTGGGGTCCGCCCCGAGTGGTTCCAGCTCGAGGCCGACCAGGAAGTCCCACGCTACTGGTGCTACTCCCACCGCTGCGCCGGGTGCAAACAGAGATCGATACGTCTCGAAGTCGCCCTGGTTGAAGGCGGTACGAAGAAGTTCAGCGGACGCCAGAGCCGTTGTCGTGGACGCGGGTTGGTCGGCGGCGTCCCCTTTGTTTCCGCTCGAGGCTGGCGCCAGTGCTATCCCGTGGATTCAGGCCATCTCGATTCCGGAGGGTTGCCTTGGGTGCGATAATACGACCAGGAGGTCAGTCATGTTTCGCAAGGGAACCCGTGTAGAACGACTCACGAAGAAAGTTGGGCAGACGCCCGCGACAGGCAAGGTCGTCGCGTCTCTCGATAGGGGACGCGCCGAGGTCCAATGGGACGACGGCCATACGAGCATCATCTCGATGGATGCTTTGGCACCGTTGACCGAGGCAAATCGACCACACAAGGACGGTTGACGCGACCTCAGGTAAGGCCGAGCAGGCTGCGTTTTTGCTCCAGGTAATCGGCGTCGGAGATGGATCCGTCTGCATGATCCTCGTGCAGGGTTTCGAGCGCGTTCACGATCTCTGAGGACTCCGGTGTCGTGTGGTGGAGGCCTTTCCCCATCACCTCTGGGACAGGCCGGAGGATGAAATAGGCCGCTATTCCGATATAGGCCCCGAAGAACATGATCACCGCCCATACGACCTTCCTTATGATCGATAGGTCTTTGCGTCGCGCCAAATCAACGTAAGCCACGATCCAGATGAGAACAAGGGATGCGGCAATGCCGACCGTCATCAGTACTCGGATGGTCTGCTCAGCCATCGCCATCCTCGGTGGGTTCTGGCTTCGGGTCGGGGGACTCAGGCTCAGGGATCGTGGCGAAGTACACGATCATCCCGATCAGGGGGAGAAACACTATTGCGACAGCCCACAACCCCTTCGCCAGGCCTGAGAGATCCTTGCGTCCCGCCAGATTCATGAGGGAAAATATCCAGAGCAGGACGATCGGAATATATATGAGAAGTACAAATGTCAGCTGCCAGAAAGACATGCGATCCTCCGAACGATTCCGCTGGTGAGGTTCAGCGTACCGAATAGATGGACCCAGGTCATCTAGCGCTTCATTTTTTGCCCCCAGATGCCGATGAGATCAATGATGTCATCTATCGGAATCAGGACATGACGCTCTTGCTCGCCGCGGGAATGGTCATACTCATTGGCCTCCTTGGGCTTGCGATATGGCTCTTCCTCAGAAATCGACCGGATAGGTCGCTCGGCTACCTTGCCCAGTATGACCATCTGACGGGTCTGATCAATCGTGCCCTCTTTCGCGACAGGCTCTCGAGTGCCCTCGTTCGAGCTAGGAGGGACGGCGGTCTCGTCACGGTGATGTTCCTGGACATCGATGGGTTCAAGGACATCAACGACCGATTCGGCCACTCCGTGGGCGATGAGATGCTCCGACAGATCGCCGCCCGTCTCGTCGAGTGTCTTCGCGAGTCCGATACCGTTGCCCGACTCGGAGGCGACGAGTTCACAGTGATACTCGAGGGTGGGCAGCGTGTTGAGGATGCGGGCCAGGTTGCAACCAAGATCCTCAAGGCAATCGGTACGCCATACCAGATCGGTGACAGGGAGCTTGTTGTCACGGCGTCAATCGGTATTGCGGTGTATCCGCTCGATGGCGACTCCTACGAAGATCTCGTCAAGGGTGCAGATACCGCCATGTACCAATCCAAGGCCGCTGGAAAGAACACCTACCAGTATTTCACCAAGTCACTCAGGGACCGCACATCGGAGCGAATCGCGCTCATGGACGACCTCAGGGCCGCGATTCACGATGGTGGTCAGCTCAGAATCGAATACCAACCAAAGGTCGACCTCGCCAGGGGCACGGTTATTGGGATCGAGGCCCTCATACGGTGGGAGCATCCGGTCCATGGACTGCTCATGCCAGGCGAGTTCATCCCATTGGCAGAGGAATCCGACCTGATCGTCCCGATGAGCAAGTGGCTCTTCGACGAGGCTTGCCACGACATGGCGGGTTGGCTCGATGAAGGAATGCGTCCGATGCGGGTTGCGGTGAACGCTTCCGAGAGGCTGTTCAGGGACGCGAATCTTGTTGAGTCCATCGCAGTTGCGCTGGCCGCAGCGAATCTGGATCCCAGACATTTCGAGATTGAGGTCACCGAGCGAACTATCACGCACGAGGCTGAACGGACGGAGCGGGCGCTCGAACGTCTTGCCGATATGGGCGTCAAGGTGTCGATCGACGATTTTGGTACCGGATACTCCTCGCTCCGGCAACTCCAGGCGTTGTCAATTCACGCGCTGAAGATCGATCAGTCCTTCGTCAGAGACGCACACACACGGGCAGAGTCTCGGGCGATCGTCGAAGCGATCGTCGCCATTGCGCGGAGCTTCGATCTCGGCGTCATCGCCGAAGGCGTCGAAACTCCTGAGGAGCTATCGACGATACGCATGCTCGGGTGCACGCGGGTGCAGGGATACCTTGTTGCCCGTCCACTCCGTCCCGAGAGGGTGATGGAGTTCGTCGAGAGCTACAACGAAACTCTCGTATTTGCCAAAGGTGTCCAGGAAGCAGACAGCCGCTAGTCCGCGAGTCGAGGCGCAACGCCTGTCAGACGCGTGCGGCCATGGGATCGAGGAAGCCGCTGAGCTCTCCAAGCGCATCGGATGACACCGAGAAGTAGGCCCAACGCCCATGCTGCTCCCTCTTCAGCAATCCTGCGTTCGTCAGGACCTTGAGGTGGTGGCTCACGGTTGGCTGGCTCACGCCGAGCGGCTCAGTCAAATCACACGCACAGGCCCTGGGAGTCGAGGCAATGAGGCTGAAAAGTCGGAGTCTCGTTGGATCTGCGAGGGCCTTGAGCCGTGACGCCATCACATCAGCGTCAATTTCAGATAGGGGTGCGCAACACACCGGTTCACAGCAAACATCCATGCAGTGATTCTAGCAATCTATCGACGCTTGTCTATGTGAGATGCCCGGCGTCGAACTGTGTCGATCGGTGCGAGTGAGGATTCAGAGCGCAAGCGACCTGCCACAATTGGATGCAACAACATCAAGAGGTATGAGCATCCAATGACCGTGACCACTCCAGCAACCATCTCTGACCCGCCAACTGACTATCCACACGAATGGGAACAGAACGCCGTGTTGAAGGACGGTGGCACTGTACGACTCCGGCCGATCGTCCCCTCGGACGCGCCCGCTCTCCAGGCATTTGTCAAGAACATGTCGACGGAGAGCAGCTACTTCCGGTTCTTCAGAGTCAAGAAGCAACTCGAACCAAAGGAACTCGAACAGTTCACCCAGCTCGACTACGACGTACAGATGGCATTCGTCGCAATCGTCGACGGGAACCTTGTCGGCATCGGCCGATACAACTCCGATGACTGTCCCGACGGATTCGCTGAGGCCGCATTCACGGTCGCAGATGATATGCAGGGCAAGGGCATCGGAACTCTGCTCGTGTACCGAATCGCCGCCTACGCAAGGGCACACGACATCAAGGGCTTCAGAGCATTCGTTCTCGCGGACAACCATGCAATGATGCGTGTGTTCAGGAACGCAGGCTTCTCGATGCACCGCGATGTGGATCAGGGCGTCTACACCGTTGAGATCGATACGGAGCAATCGGACGCCGTACTCGAGGCAGAGGGTCGGGCAGAGCAGATCGCCATTGCTGCCTCAGTCATGCCGTTGTTCTACCCAACCTCCATCGCCGTCATTGGTGCCAGCCGCAACAAGGAGTCGATCGGGGGTCGGCTATTCAACAACATCATTAACGCCGATTACAACGGTCCTGTCTATCCCGTGAATCCAAAGGCGGCTGTTGTGCGGTCGATTCACAGCTACGCGTCTGTGCTCGACATTCCCGGCTCCGTCGATCTGGCCTTCATTGTTGTACCAAGTCTGTATGTGAACGACGTGGTGCGCGAATGCGCTGAGAAAGGCGTAAGAGGTGTTGTGGTGATCTCAGCTGGCTTCTCCGAGACAGGTGAAGCCGGGTCAGAGATGGAGCGTGAACTCCTCAACATCGTTCGCGATGCTGGCATGCGGATGGTTGGACCCAATTGCATGGGTCTCCAGAACACGGATCCAGCGGTGAGTCTTGACGGCCAGTTCGGCCCGATAATGCCAAGACCAGGGAACGTCTCGATGTCATCCCAGAGTGGCGCGCTTGGTCTCGCAATCCTCGACTACGCCACGCATCTCAACATTGGAATCTCCACATTCGTCTCTGTTGGCAACAAAGCAGACGTGGCCGGTGACGATCTTCTCCTGTTCTGGGAGGGCGATCCGAACACAGATGTGATCCTCCTCTATCTCGAATCCTTTGGCAATCCCCGCCGGTTCTCGCGTATTGCCCGTCGCATTGCAAAGAAGAAGCCGATCGTTGCAGTGAAATCGGGAAGGACGATGGCGGGCGCCAGGGCAGCATCGAGCCATACCGGGTCACTCGCGAGCCTCGATGTTGCGGTCGACGCGCTGTTCCGTCAGTCCGGTGTCATAAGGGTGTCGACCCTCGAGGAATTGTTCGATGTCACGGCACTGCTGGCGAACCAGCCTGTTCCACAGGGTGATCGGGTGGCTGTGGTCACCAATGCTGGCGGACCTGCGATTCTCGCGGTGGATGCCCTCGTCTCCCAGGGCCTGAGGGTCCCTGAGTTCTCCCAGGCGTTGCAAGCCGAACTCCGAGGGTTCCTTTCAGATGAGGCTGCGGTGGCCAACCCGGTGGACATGATCGCTGCCGCGGGCCCTGACCAGTACCGACAGGCTATTGACGTCCTCCTCCTGAGCGATGAGGTCGATGCCCTCATCACACTGTTCATACCAGCTTCAGATGTCGGTGTCTCAGCTACCGCCACAGCAATACGCGAGGCTGGGGAGGCTTCGCCTGACGACAAGACCTTCCTATGCGTGTACATGCAATCAGGGGGAGCACCTACAGAGCTCTCGAGCCCAGATGTCGGGTTCCCCACATTCGCATTCCCCGAGCGGGCAGCGAAGGCACTGCGAAAAGCAACAACATACGCTGAATGGCTTGCTCGCCCCGAGGGCAAGTTCATCGAGTTCGACGACATCGATGCGGCAGGTGCCCGCTATGTCATTGATGCGGTCTTTGGCCGCACCGATGACGGGATCGATGATGAAGGAATCTGGCTCGATCCCGACGCGGTTGACACTCTGCTTGAGGCCTATGGCATTGCTATTCCAAGGGCACAAGTTGTGACGAACATCGAGGATGCGGTCGCATTCGGGGAAGAGCTTGGCGGTCCGATCGTTCTCAAGGTGATCTCGCCCTCAGCTGTCCACAAGTCGGACGTGGGCGGCGTTGCCCTGGACATTTCAGGACCCGGGGCTATCGAGGCCGCCTACGAGCAGGTGACAGGAGCGGTCCCTGATCCTGAGGGAGTGCTCGTTCAGGAATTCGTATCGGGTGGCCACGAAGTCCTGATCGGGATGGTGGAGGATCCAACCTTCGGGCCGCTCATAGTCTTCGGATTGGGCGGCGTGTTCGTCGAACTGATCGGTGACGTCGTGTTCAGGATCCATCCCCTCACCGACCTTGTTGCGTCCGAGATGATCCGGGAAGTGAAGTCGGCGAAGTTGCTCGAGGGCTACAGGGGCGGAGAGCCAGGCGACATCGATGCTGTCATCGACACTCTGCTGCGCGTATCTGCACTCATCGAGGACCTTCCCGAGATCATTGAGATGGATCTAAACCCGGTGAAGGTCGGCACACCGGGCTCAGGTGTGCGTATCGTGGACGCACGGATCAAAGTGAGGCCGACAGATGGGACATGGATGCCGTCCAGAACACACCTTCCGTCGAAGATATAGGGAGCTGACATGCACGTCAGAGATCTGATGACAACTGATGTAGTAGCTGTTGGGCAGACCACGTCGGTCAGAGATGCCGCTCGGATGATGTTCCGATACCGCGTGTCGGGCCTGCCCGTTGTTGATTCAGATGACCACGTGCTTGGCATCATCACCGAGGGTGACTTCCTCGCTCTCGAAGTGGAGCGTTCCGAGTCCGGCATTGTTCCCGAGTTGGTGCGAGATGTGATGTCTCACTCAGTCCTGAGCGTGCCAGCGGACCTGGAGGTACTTGAGGCCGCTCGATTCATGCAGAGTCACGACGTGAAACGTGTCGTTGTGGTTGAGGACGCAAAGATGGTTGGCGTCCTGTCAAGGTTTGACATCGTTGCGGCGTTCACCCGCCCGGACGATCTCATAGAGGATGAGATCAGGGAGGATCTGATCAGGCGAGTTCTCTTCGTTGATCCGGCAACCGTTGACGTTTCTGTCGCAAACGGAATCGTACGATTCGTTGGAAGCATCGGAACGAGAACAGAAGCCCGCCTCGTGGAAGAACTTGCACGACGTCTTGACGGCGTGGTTGATGTGCAGAACGACCTCACGTGGCGTCTTGACGACACAGGGGGAGTCGAACCCGTTAGTGACTGACGGCACAGATGCGCCTCCGATAGCGACCGCCTCCGGGGGGAGCGGTGATCCCGAGGCGCTTTTTGTCCACGCAACCGGTTTCTGCAAAGAGGTGTGGGGTCCCGTCATCGACGCCATGGCCACAGACCCGTTCCCGTGGATTTCGATGGATTTGAGGGGTCACGGGGACAGTGCGCAGGGAGAGTTCCCCTATCACTGGGATCACCTGGGTGGAGATGTGCTGACCGCGGTCGACGGGCGAACGGCGTTGGTTGGCGTGGGTCACTCCTGTGGCGGTGCAGCACTCGTGCGAGCCGAGGCGGCCCGACCGGGGACATTCAGACATCTGGTCCTGATCGAGCCAATCATCTTCCCCACGCCAGCAAGACGGCTCGATGGGCCAATGTCAGCGGTTGCGAGGAGGCGGCGAAGCGTATTCGAGTCGAGGCAAGCAGCGAAGGAGCGCTTCAGCAACGGACCGTTCTCCGCCTGGACCGAACGATCGCTTGATGCGTATCTCGATGGTGGATTCAGGGAGTCCGCAGACGGATTCGAGCTGAAGTGCGCACCCGCCGTTGAGGCTGACTATTACGCGGAGGGTTCCAATCACGATACGTGGGACCTCGTGGACTCGCTCGACGTACCGGTCACGTTGGTTGCAGGAGAGTTCTCGACTTCGCATCAGGAGCCTTTCCTCGGCTCTCTGGTCTCACGATTCCGACAAGCCGGTCTCGTCGTTGTCGAAGGCGTCGGCCATCTCGTGCCAATGGAGGCTCCGCGGGGACTGGCTCGGGTCATTGATCGTGCGATCGGAACCATCTGAGCGGTGAACCGCATCTACCATCCAGCCGATGCGTCTGCTCACCGCCAACGAGATCTCCGAACTCAATCGACAGCTCGACTCGCAATCCGGATGTCGTGTTGCATCAATCGGAATCGACTTCGACCCATTCGATTTTGCACGCACTGGAGCAACACTTGTCGACAGGGCCGTGGCCTACTCAATGCCGAATGGTGATCAACTGGTAGGGCTCGGGACGGCGTGGCGTGCATCGGCGTCCGGTCCGGGCCGCTTCAACGAGATCCAGGAGGCACTTACATCCGTTGGGAAGCAGGATCTCAAGGCCTTCGTGGGGTTCTCATTTCTGTCAGACGGTGCAACGTCGGACATCTGGGATGGATATGACCCCGCGGAGGTGTTTCTGCCTCGAATCACGATCGAACAATTCGGTGGTAGCAGAAGGCTCACGGTGATCATCCCTGCCACGGATTCCACTGACCCGACCATGGCCCTCCTTGGTTCTCTCAGGCACCCGAAATGGAGGTCTGTTGTTGATCTCGGTGATCACTCCATCGAGTCCCACCCGTCTGCAACGGAGTGGGCTGACTGCGTGTCCGAGGCAGTTGGAGCGATCGGCAGGGGAGACTTCGAAAAGGTTGTTCTCTCGCGTTCGGTTGTGGTGCGCTCGAGCGAGCCTGTAGCGATACTCCGAGTATTTCGGGCGCTCGCCACCACATATCCACAGTGCTACAGCTTTGCGTGGAAGTCGGGCGACGCGGTATTCATGGGGGCGAGTCCAGAGCTCCTTGCCGACGTCAGAGGAAATCAACTGCACTCGAATCCGCTCGCCGGATCGGCACCGCGTGGCGAGGGTGAGGACGAGGACAGCCTTCTTGGCCAGCGTCTCATTGACTCCTCCAAGGATCGAGAGGAGCACGCACTCGTTGTCGATGATCTTGTCCAGAGACTCTCACCTCTCACCGTGAGCCTCGGCGTCCCCTCCACGCCCTCGCTGAAGAAGATGGCGACAGTGCAGCATCTCTCAACAGAGATCGAGGGTGAGCTCGCGCCGGGAATCGGTGTTCTCGATGTGATCGAGGCGAGCCATCCAACCCCCGCCGTTGGAGGCGTTGCGCGAGAAACGGCTGTTCGGTATATCAAGGAGCACGAGGTCATCGACCGAGGGTGGTATACGGGCGGTGTGGGTTGGGTAAACGGAGCAGGCGATGGCGCAATCTGCATTGGCTTGCGCTGCGGCCTGATCCGAGGCGATACGACTCATGTATTCGCAGGCGCAGGCATTGTCGCGGATTCGGAGCCGAACGCTGAACTTGTGGAAACACGCCTCAAGCTCCGTCCACTTATGGACCTTCTGACAGCGAACTAACTCTATTTGATGGATTCGCGAATCGAATGATGGATCGCCACGTTGGTATCGCGGTTTGTGACAAGTTCGATCAGCTGTGGCCCGGCAATGGGCTCTGACACGATTGCGGCGAAATCCTCAAGCGTGACCACCACCGATGAGGCAAGCCCGAAGCTGTTCGCGATCGCGGAGAGGGAGAGTCCGTGGGGTGTTCCCCAGTGCTGTTCAAATATGTCGTGACCCACGACGTCTGAACGTGCCTGGGGAAGGAAAGAGAAGATGCCGCCGCCGTCGTTGTTCACGACGACTATTCGCAGCGGGACTCCGAGCAGCTGGGCCTCTGCAAGAGCAGTCGCGTCATGGAGCGCGGCAACATCGCCGAGGAGCAGGGTGACCTGTTCGCCAGACAGCGCGGATCCAATCGCCGATGAGATCGTTCCATCGATTCCATTGACGCCCCTGTTCGCGAGAACGCGGATGTCGGAGCGCGGCACCGCAAAGGTGTCCACATCGCGTATTGGCATGGAGGAACCGACGTAGACGGTGCTCCCGTTTGGAACGTTGGACACGAGCGCACGCGCGATCTCGGGTTCATTCGGGAACGGCAGACCACGCATCGCCTCTTCGGATGCCGTGCCCACCGCCCGATCCATTGAGCGCCACACTTCAAGGAAATAGAGAGCACTGGACTGGTCGGGGTCAGCCGCTTGGAGAAAGGACGTCGGATCAGCGGCGATAGCCGTCGCGGCGCTTCCAAGGGGATCAGTGAAACGTGACCGGTCGACCAGGATCTGTTCAACATCCGAGTGTTCGAGCCAACTCCAGATCGGCTTCGATGTTGGCAGTGGCCCGAGTCGGAGCACGATATCTGGACTGTGGACTTCGAAGGCCTGGCGACCTGTGGCGAGAAGGTCACCATGTGCAATGGTGTTGTCACCTGTCACCCAACACTGTGGATCAGCGATCACCGGTGCACCCAGCGAGTGTGCAACGCGGTTCAGCGCACTCGCGAAGCCGGGGCGCTGCCTGCCTCCCGCAACGATGAGCACCTTCTTTCCGACGAGCCGATCGAGTGCGTCGCCAGATAGCTCTTCTGACGATTCGTGGGCAACCATCTCGAACGGTTCCGATGGAGCTACGGGAGATTTCGGTACGAGCGGCTCATCGAATGAGGCGTTCCCATGGACAGGCCCTGGTGGCACCGAAAGAGACGACTCGACGATGCAATGGCCGTCGACGCGACCCGAATCGCTGCCGACCGCCAGATCGGTGAAGGTCTTGACGTGCGAACCGTAGAGATCCAGCTGGTTCGTTGTCTGGGGCGCACCCGTCCCCCGAACACTGGCGGGGCGATCGGCAGTCAGCACGATCATCGGCACCGCCGCCTGATCCGCTTCTACGACTGAAGGGAAGTAGTGGGTTCCTGCTGACCCAGATGTGCACACGACCGCCGCTGGCGTGCCAGTGGATTTTCCGTATCCCACAGCCATGAAACCAGCGGATCTCTCATCGCGGACCGAGACATCCCTGATTCGTGGTTCAGCTGCGAACGCAAGCGTCAGAGGGGTGTTGCGTGAGCCAGGTGAGATGAATGCGATAGCAACGCCAGCATCAGCGATCCCTGCCACGAGATCGGCGCAATAGAGTGCGGTTTCATCTGCTCTGCTCACGAGCGGTCAGCCTACCCTACCCCTCAGAACGCGATCGCCAGAGACAGCAACAAGGCCACGAAGAGTTGGAGCTGAGCTGTTCCTTTGAGAACTTCGATGAGTGGAGGGCCCGCTGTTTCTGTGAACACCGTCTTGATCAGTGGGATGCTCAACGGTGCGACGAGTACAGCGATCATCGCGAGCGGAGGGAACCATCCGACGAGAGATCCGAAGACGATCACGAGGAAGCTCGCGATGAGAGTTGCCGCATAGAACCTCCTCGCCCATGTTCTCCCGACAACCACGGCAAGTGTTCGCTTTCCGGCATCCCTGTCCGTATCGATGTCCCTGATGTTGTTGGCCTCGAGTATTGCTGAGGCCAACAGACCCATGACGACACCACCCGCCCAAGCTTCAGAGGGAACTGGCGTCCCGAACACGAATCGGGTCCCGACCGTTGCGACCAGGCCGAAGAACACGAATACGAACAACTCACCCAACCCGTAGTAGCCGTAGGGAACAGGACCATTGGTGTACCCGAGGGCCGCGAGGATCGAGATGACACCGATCACGAAGATGGGCCATCCGGCGTACCAGATGAGATAGAGGCCGAAGAGCCCCGCAAGGCCGAAGGCGACCACAATTCCACGTTTCATCTCACTCGACGAGATCGCACCTGACGCAACTGCTCTCTGAGGCCCGATTCGGGTGTCGGTATCGGCGCCCTTGTGCGCGTCAGCGAGGTCGTTTGCGTAGTTGACACCGATCTGGATCGCAATCACAGAGAAGAGAACCATGACGAAGGGGAGTAGCTCGATGACGCCGTCATGCCATGCACTGGCGCTCCCGACAAGTACAGCCGCGATACCTGCGGGCAGTGTTGCTGGCCTCGCAGCCAGCATCCAACGCTGCACTAGAACTGCCAGGGAAAGTTGGAGTAGTCCTGGTCGCGCTTCTCGAGGAAGGCCTCCCTGCCCTCCTGGGCCTCATCGGTCCCATAGGCAAGCCTTGTCGCCTCGCCCGCAAAGATCTGTTGCCCGACCATGCCGTCGTCAGGGAGGTTGAAGGCAAACTTGAGCATCTTCTGAGCAGTTGGGCTCTTTGCTGTGATCTCCGCTGCCCACTCGAGCGCCGTTGCCTCGAGATCCGCATGTGGGACGACGGCGTTCACCATGCCCATGTCGAACGCTTCCTGGGCCGAGTAGTCGCGTCCGAGGAAGAAGATCTCTCTTGCACGCTTCTGGCCTACCTGGCGGGCAAGAAGGGCGGAGCCGTAGCCCCCATCGAAGCTGGCAACATCCGCGTCGGTCTGCTTGAACACCGCGTGCTCCTCAGATGCAATCGTGAGATCACACACGACATGGAGACTGTGCCCGCCACCGACTGCCCAGCCGGGTACGACTGCAACCACGATCTTGGGCATGAATCGGATGAGTCGTTGCACTTCGAGAATGTGCAACCTGCCGAGCCGTGCGGGGTCGACGCCGTCCGCACCCTCGTACTTGTAACCGTCTCTGCCTCGGATCCTCTGGTCTCCTCCAGAACAGAACGCCCAACCGCCGTCCTTGGGGGATGGGCCGTTTCCTGTGACCAGTACACACCCGACGTCTGGAGTCATCCGTGCGTGGTCGAGAACTCTGTAAAGCTCGTCGACCGTGTGAGGACGGAACGCGTTCCTCACCTCGGGTCGGTTGAACGCAACACGCACAGCTCCGACGTCGTGCGCCCTGTGATAGGTGATGTCGGTGAGATCGAAGCCAGGCACCGGCTCCCACGCCGATGGGTCGAAGATGTCAGAAACCACGTTTCCTCCGTTGAATGGTTACCCGGCGATACTGTAGTGACCGATGACAGCCGATACACCATATGACTGGCTCGCAGGAATCGCCGCTGACGATCCGGATCGGTTGTGTCTTGCCGATGACACGACCGAATTCACCTACGGTGAGGTGCTCGAGCAGGTTCAGGTTAGAGCCGAAACCGTGCGTGAGGATATCGCCGCGTGGGAGATCGTGCCGACCCAGGTGGCGATTGACACCGACTCGGTCATCAACATCCTCGCAATCCAGCACGCTGGCGGCGTGCCACTGCCATATGTGCGACACCGGCCATCGCTGCCGATCTCTTCGGCTCCTGATATTGCAGTATGTCTGGAAACGTCTGGTAGCAGCGGGAGGCGAAAGATCGTGCCTCTCACATTCATGAATGTGGCCTCGTCCGTTCGTTCGTCGCGGGGACGGCTCGACAACGGTGCCGAGGACCGCTGGCTGGCCAGCCTCCCCTTCGACCACGTCGGTGGTCTCTCGATCATCTGGCGAACTCTCGAGGCAGGGGGAGCCGCTGTCGTGAGTCCATTCGACCAAAGCGGCGCAAACATCGAAGAGCTGCAGCCAACGGTGGCGTCGATGGTTCCCACGATGGTGCAACGTCTCATCGAAGGAAATCCCGAAGCGCTTGCCTCGATCGGCGCCGTGCTCGTCGGCGGAGCAGCCCTGGCGCTCCCGCTTTGGGAACGGTGCATCGATGAAGGTGTGCGCCTCGTCCCTACCTACGGGCTCACTGAAGCTGGATCACAAGTAGCGACTGCTGCGCCGGGTGACGTCGAGATGCTCGCAGGGTGGGCAGGGACTCCAATCCGTGACATGGAGGTTGTGATCGTCGGTCTGGATCACGAACCTGTCCAGCCCGGCCAGGCAGGACTGATCGCAATAGAAGGACCAGCTGTCTTCGACGGCTATCTTGGTGAGGAGTTCAGGCGCGGCAGGTTCATCACGAACGACATCGGCCACCTCGACGCGGCGAACAACCTGTATGTGGAGGGACGGATCGATGATGTGATCATCTCTGGCGGCGAGAACGTGTCCCTCGGATGGGTTGCTGGCATTCTGCGTGGCCTTGACGGCGTGGATGATGTGTGTGTTGTTGGGGTACAAGACCAAGCGTGGGGAACCGTCGGCTGTGCCATGGTGGTTTCTGAGAAAGGGTTGGAGACCTTCGGTACGATGGTGGAGGGAGTGCTACAGCCCCATGAGCGACCGAAACGGTGGCTTGAGAGCGAAGTGATCCCGAAGCTTGCGAACGGCAAGCACGATTTGGTGGCCGTGAGAGAGGCGTTCGAGGAGGAACCATGGACCTAGGTCTTTCGGGAAAGGTGGCGCTCGTCGCCGCGGCTTCAAGAGGACTTGGCGCTGCGATTGCGAAGATCCTTGCTGAGGAGGGATGCACGGTTGAGATCTGCTCGAGGTCGCTCGACCGCGTCGAGCACACAGCTGGCGTCATGGCCTCAAATACCGGCCAGACGGTCGTCGGCTCTGAGGTCGACGTCACCGACGCAGACGCGATTAGCGACTGGGTCGACTCCGCGGCAGAGAGGCACGGCCGTATCGACATATTGATTCCCAACGCTGGGGGGCCACCCGCTGGATCGTTCGCAGATATGGGCCCCTTGGACTGGGACGCCGGATACCGCCTGACGCTTCGGTCGGCCATGGCGTTTGCACACGCAGCGAAACCGCATCTTGGGGAGGACGGCTCCGTGTTGTATTTGACCTCATCATCTGTCAAGGAACCAATCGCAGCCCTAGCTCTCTCGAACATCTTTCGCGCGGGTGTTGCGGCACTCGCCAAGACGCTTGCATCCGAGTGGGCGCCGGAGCGTATTCGCGTGAACCAGCTCATCCCGGGAAGGATCGCAACGGAGCGTCTCGACGAGCTGGATGCCTACATTGCTGATCATGGTGACGCAACTGTCGAGCAGGTGCGCTCCCTGATGCACTCCGGGATCCCTCTCGGTCGGTACGGTGTACCGGAAGAGTTCGCCAATGCCGCTGTGTTCCTGGTGTCGCCGGCAGCCTCGTTCATCACAGGGGCAACGCTTGTGGTTGACGGAGGAGCGTTGAGGTCCATCCAATAGCAGTGGGCCTACTCCGAGCCTTGGAATCCTGGTCCGACAACGACGGTCACAGGAAGGTGTTGTGCACCGATGTCTGGACCGGTCGAGAGTTCGAGGGGCGTTATCTCTTCTGTCATGAGCACGACGTCGATCGGGATCCCAAGCCATCCCCCGATAACGGGGATGCCCGACACAGGTGAGGTCGCGAGGTACCCCGAACCCTCGGTTGCATCTCTGACTCCGACGGTTTCACGCATGGTTTCCATCCCGTGGGTCCAGCGTGTTGCGCCGAGGTTTCCTATCACGGTTGCAGGGTGCGGAGATGAAGCAACAACCGCTGAAATCGTCTCAAGTCTCGCCGCGAGGCGATCGGCCTTCTTCTCATCGGAGCCGATATCGCCCCAGGTCGTCACCACGTTGATCGTCTGCCCGTTCGCGCCCACCGTGATCCGGTACACCGGTTCCTCAAAGAGTTCGGTCAACGTCACTTCAACTGGCCACTCCTCTGTCCCGAGGATGACCATGCCAGCATCGTCGGGTATACGTGGTTCGGCAATGATGGTGTAGGGGGACCCCTCATCTTCTGTCAATCCCACCATCCGGTCCGCTGTTGTACCCGCAACAAGGATGAGGTCTGCCTCAGTGTCGAGCAACCATCGGATGACGAACCCCTTGTCCGTGACACTGGGGTGGACATCGGCCGAGACGATTCGTACACCGTCCTCGCCGGTTGCAGCGGGTTGGTCACCAAGCCAGAGAGGGGCGATCAACCACGCGTTGAGCAGAGCGGCGAGAAGGAATACGATTGATGCAAGGCCGCGGGCCACGAGTGTGTAGATGATCGTGGCGATGAACAGACCCCACATCAGCTGCCATCGGTAATTGGCCACGTAGTCAAAGAGCCACCACTTGTCGCCAAAGAACGCAGCGACACTGAAAACGGACGCAATGCCACCCGCAATGAGTAGCAGGATAATCAACGCCGTGCGAAGCCCTGATGCGAACCCAGTTTGGTTGTAGCTGATCACGAGCCGAAAGCGTACATGAATCCGTCTCTGGAACCAACGTATATGTTGCCGTTCCACACGGCGGGGGTTGATTCCAGACAACCACCAGTGGCCAGCGGCCTTGTCCAGAGCTCCCTGGGGGCTAGGGGATCGGTGATGTCATACGCTCTGAGTCCGGACTGATCCGAGAAACAGTCGACGGCGATAAGCAGGATGTCATCCACAACGATCGGCGATGACCAGGCGTTCACTCCGACGGTCTCGGTCCAGACGGTCTCGCCCGTGTCTGTATCGATGGCAAGCAGGTTGCCGCTATCGGTCGCAACGAATATGAAGCCGTCAGGGTGTAACGCCGGGGTGGCCCATGCCCCCGTGTCCTGTCCGCGAGCGGCAGGGATCTCAACGCGCCACACAATAGGCGCGAGGCTCGTCAGTGGATCGTCGATCGGTACCGAGGTATCCAGCTTCACAAGCTGTCCGACCTCGCGGACCCTGCGCGCTGCCGTGTTGTTGTTCTTTTCATGGTCTGCGTGAGCAACCACGTAGACGTACCCCTCCTCGTCAATGGTGATCGTCGAATCGGTGTCATCTCCGATCCACCAATCGAAAAAGATGTTCCCGTTCCCGTTCTCGATGTCGGTGAGATCGACTCCGACGACGCGTCCACCGCTCGTTGCAAAGTAGGCCTTCTGTTCGAATACAGCTGTGGAGTTCTCAACAGAGTGCTGCCGGCCGAGCAGGTCATAGAGTTCATCGGTCCACGCGGGTATCTGGTACACGATCTGAGGGTCAACGGTGACCATGCCGTCATCGTCGTAGCCACGGTTCAGTTTGATGGCGAACCACCACGAGTTCTCGCCGCCCACGTAGAGCATGTCATCAACGACAACCGGGTTCGAATCCCAGTCGTCGTTCCACATACCCTTGACAGAACTTGCATGAAGAGACCACACCTCACGCACTTCTTCGCCGTCCAGGGCCAGGATGCGGAACCTGGGGTCGCGCGAACCGGCATAGAGCAGCGGATATCCGTCGGGATCAAGCGTGACCGTTCCCTTGATGATGTCGCCCATGAAGTAGGGCGGGCGGAGGTTCTCGGCGGTGTCGGCGTCCACGAAGTGGATGTTCTTGTCGTAGGCGCCGAAGATGACCTCCGTACGACCGTCATCCCGCTCGTACACGAGCGGCTGGCCGGTCCATCCTGTTCCTGACCACGTTTTGGGTTGGTTCCCCACGGGGGACTGGCCGGACATCGGATTCTCCGGATATCGCCACAGTCGGTTCGGCGAAGTTGTCGGTAGAGGACCAGTTCCGAAGAATGTCCTGGTCGGGTTTCCTCTGAACATTGTCAAGCCGTTTACCGAGCCCCACGGTTTGAACACCGTCTCTGCGGTGACGACGCCCTCAGGTCTCTCGGGCACAGTTGTGGTTGTGGTCTCGGGAGTGAGCGTCGATGTGGTGAACCCGCCGTCGTCAGCCGTGGTGTTCGGAGAGAGCGTCTCAAGGGTCGCAAGTGTGCCTTCAGGTCCGACTGAGACCACATTCTCGCCACCCGCAACACACGCGCTCGCCACCATCGACACCGCGATTGCAAGGGGAATCAGCTTTTTCACCGCGGCGATTCTAGGAATAGGTCCCCTGTAGTCGGTGTACCTCTAGTCTCGATGTGTGAGCTCGACACTTCAATTCATGAAAGATTGGTACAAGGATGCGGCGGGCCCTTTGCGCCGCGCCGATCCATTTCTGATGGGAGCAGCGTTTGCGTACAACTCGCTGTTTGCCGCTGTGCCCCTCGCCCTCGCGTTCGTATCGATGCTCACGCTGCTCGATAGCACCCAGAAAGTGCTTTCCGACACCTATCGATTCCTAGGGGAGACGCTGCCTCCTGACATATCTGAGTTTCTCATCGAAATCCTGAGCGACTCGGTCGCTGTGGTTGAGGACAACAGGACCGTCATCATCATCGTGACCCTTCTCGTGGCGTTGTGGTCCGGGTCGCGGGCCGTCTATACGGTGCAGAAGGCACTCCGTCTCATGGATGGCTCAGGGCGCGAGGTCGGATATATACGCATGCGAACAACGGGCATCCTTGTCACGGTTGCAGCGGGTATCGGGGTCTTCGCAGCCTACGCGGCACTCCTACTCGGGATGGGTTTCCTCGGCCGACGTGTGCCTGAGCAGGCCGGCGCTCAACTCATCGGCGAACTCGCGCTTGCAGGCCTTGCATCTCTCTGGGTGTTTGGACTGCTGTTCTCGATTTACAATTGGGGAGCGCCAAGGCCGGTGCGACGACCTGCAACCACGGCCGCGCTCGTCACAGCGATGCTGGCTGTTGGGACATGGATCGCCATAAATCTCGTCCCATCAGGCTCTGCGGCATCGGTTGCAGTATTCGGAGCGATGGGTTTGGTTCTCCTGTGGCTGTACGGGGTAGGGATCGTCGTCGTGGCCGCACCGATCGCCGTTGGTTCGCTCATGAGGGTTCTGGACAAGAGATAGACCGGTAGCCTGACGCGATGGTGGAGGATCAATCGCGACTGGCTGACCTCAGGGTCGGCATCTCGCTCCTGTGGCGCGTAGCACTGCGGTATCGCGGTGTTGCGGCGATGTCGATCGTTGGCGCTCTGATATGGATGGCGATGGTCATTCTTGTCCCCTACCTCGTTGGAAGCGTGATCGATCTCGTCGTCGGCCGTGCAGAGATGTCGGACATCTGGCCAGTGCTCGGTCTGATGGTCATTGCTGGAGCGATCCAGGCTGTCGGCATTTCTCTGCGCAGGTACTACGGCTTCAAGATGTCGTATCGGGCAGAGGCTGACCTGAGGAACAACATCTTCACCCACATTCAGCGTCTTGCATTCTCGTTCCATGACGTCACATCCACCGGTGAACTGATGGCCAGGGCTTCGTCCGACTTGAGCCAGCTGAGGCTGATTCTCGCGATGGCGCCCATCACATCAGCGAACCTTGTCATGTTCGTCGTGGTGGCGATCGTGCTGATCATCATCGATCCCGTGCTTGGACTGACGGCCTCGTTGATGGTTCCCGCACTGCTATTCACTTCGGCTCGCTTTGCCAGCAAGGTTGTCGGCTTCTCGTTCGACCTCCAGCAGAGGTTGTCGGAACTCTCCCACGTGGTCGAGGAGACCGTCTCTGGGATCGAGGTGGTCAAGAGCTACGGACAGGAGGCTCAGCAGCAGGCCAGGCTCGATGACAAGGCAGAGACCATTTATGACGCGGCGATGGGCATGGCGAAGCAGAGGGCGATCTATCGGCCGTTCTTCGAGATCATCCCCGCGCTGGGCACGGTGGCGGTACTCGCGCTTGGCGGTGTCCGCGTTGTCGACGGTGCGATCACGTTCGGCGAGTTCGTGTCCTTCACCCAGTATCTCGCAGTGATGGTGCTCCCGCTTCTCATCACCGGGTGGTTCTTTGCGAATCTTCCTCGGTCTGCGGCTGCAGCTTCACGCATCGACGCGCTTCTGGAGACGGCACCAGATATCAGAGAGCCCGAACATCCCGTTCGTCTCAAGCCAGGGCATGGTGAGGTGGTCTTCGACGACGTCTCGTTCGCGTATCCTGATGGGACGACGGTTCTTCACAATGTGGATCTCAGGATTCCTGGCGGCTCATCTGTAGGACTCGTGGGTGCCACCGGTTCAGGGAAGTCGACCATTGCCCACCTGATCCCACGTTTCTACGACGTGACGTCTGGGTCGATCACACTCGATGGCGTCGACGTTCGGGATCTGGCACTTGACGATCTCCGCAGTGAGGTGTCCGTGGTGTTCCAGGAGTCGTATCTGTTCTCCGCCTCGATTGAGGAGAACATCAGAGTTGGCGACCCAATGGCGTCAGACAAGCGAATACGCTCAGCGGCTCGACTGGCGAAGGCCCACGAGTTCATCTGTGGTTTTGACGATGGATACGCGACCGTCGTTGGTGAACGAGGATCGACACTCTCCGGCGGCCAACGCCAACGCGTGAGCCTTGCAAGAGGCGTTGTGCGTGACCCAAGGGTGCTCATACTCGATGATGCAACATCGTCGGTGGACGCCATCGTTGAAGCGGAGATCCAGGAAGCACTGCGCCAGGTCATGGCTGGAAGGACGACGGTGATCATTGCGCACAGGACTTCGACTCTGGCCCTGGTTGACAATGTCGCTTTCATCGAGGACGGCCATGTAGTGGCATTCGGTCCTCATCACGAACTGCTCGAGGAAGTGCCACGCTATGCGGCGGTTCTGGCCACGGGGGCAGAGGTGGACGCATGAAGTACATGGGTTCTGCAGGGGACTATCGCGTTGATCGGCCGGGCAGGCTCGTCACACGCGCAGCACGGCTCGCGCCGGATCTGAAGTGGCAGTTCATTGGCGCCATTGCGGTTGCGTCCGTCGCGACTCTCGTCCGGCTAGTCGGCCCGCTGATCATCAGAGGTGGCATCGATGATGGGATCACGGAGGGGGACAAGCGCACGATCATCGTCGCGGCGGCCATATATGTCGGGTTGCTTGTGGTGCAGTATTTTGCATCGGCCGCGGCCCAGTGGAGCGTCGCAATTGTAGGTGAGCGCTATCTGGTCCGGCTGAGATCCGTCGTGTTCGGGCGCCTACTGCGTCTGGACATGGGTTTCTACTCCCGATCCAAGAGCGGGGTGCTTGTGTCGCGGATGACGTCGGACATCGAGTCGCTACAAGAGTTTGCGTCCGATGGAGCCGTGTTGGCGCTCACGAACCTGCTCACAGTCGTAGGCGTCGCTTTCGCCCTCGTACTTGTTGATTGGCAGATGGCATTCACTGTCTTCGCTGTTGTGTTCGTACTCGCTGGCGTGACCGTGCTGTTCCAACGCCAGGCACGTCGGGCGTACGACCAGGTGAGGGAGCAGATCGGGAGTGTGCTTGCAACGCTTCAGGAGGGGATCACTGGCGTTCGCGTTGTTCAGGCCTTCACGCAGGAGGATGCACAAGCGTCGACCTTCGGTCGGGTGAATGAACGATACTTTGAAGCCAACATGGCCGCTGCGCGAGCGATCTCCTGGTACTTCCCAGTAGTCGCGTTCCTAAGGATCATCGCCCTCGCAGCCGCCCTTGGCATAGGGGCTTCGCGTGTCCTAAACGGAACGATGACAATTGGAACGCTTGTTGCCTTCCTTCTGTACCTCGACTGGTTCTTCCAACCCATCATCAACCTCTCGAATGTGTACAACCTCCTGCAGTCAGCGCTTGCGGCGATCGCAAAACTGTTCGAACTCATGGACGAGAAGGTGGTTGTCGACGACAAGCAAGGTGCTTTCGACCTCTCCGAGCCGGTATCAGGGTCGGTTGCGCTCGAAACTGTGTCGTTCTCCTACGAGCCCAACACGATGGTGCTCGATGCTGTCTCGGTTATTGTCGGCGCTGGTGAGCGGGTGGCGATTGTGGGCGAGACCGGGTCGGGAAAGTCGACCATTGCCAAGCTGATCATGCGCTTTTACGACCCGGAGTCAGGTGTCGTTGCTATCGATGGCAACGATCTGCGTGACATCACGGAGCGGTCACGAACCGGCGCGCTGGCTCTCATCCCGCAGGACGGGTTCCTCTTCGCTGGGACACTGCGTGACAACATTGCATACGCCGACCCCGGCGCGCCGGATGAAGCAGTGTGGAACGTCCTGCGAGCCATGGGGATCGACCACTGGGTGCGTTCTTTGCCCGAGGGCCTCGATACAGAGGTAAGGGAGCGTGGCGGACGATTCTCAGCTGGTGAGAGACAGCTCGTAGCGCTGGCTCGGGCGTTCCTTTCTGATCCGTCGATCATCGTGCTTGATGAGGCGACATCCAACCTCGATCCGGAGACGGAGATACAGGTCGAGGGCGCCCTGCGCGTCCTGCTCGCGGGTCGCACGTCTGTTGTGATCGCACATCGCCTCCGGTCAGCTGAAAGGGCCGATCGCGTGATCATGGTCGATGGCGGCCGGATCATTGCCGAGGGAACACACTCGGAGCTAGTCGAGAGTTCGCCCCGATACAAAGAACTAGTCGAGGTGTGGCAGCGTGGTGCGAAGTGATGGATAGCATCCGGTCATGCAACCTTCATCCGAGCGATCGACTGTACGCCGGCTGCCCGAGCGCGGTGCGTACGACAGGGACGTCATCGATCAGATTCTCGATGAAGCGCTTATCTGTCACCTCGCATTTGAGACCGATCAGGGTCCCTTCGCCATCCCGACGATTCATGCGCGTCTTGACGATGTGCTCTATCTCCATGGTTCCCACGCCTCGCGGATGATGCGGAGCACAGTTGGCGAGCAGGTGTGTGTCACTGTGACGATCGTCGATGGGATCGTTGCGGCTCGCTCGGCTTTCCACCACTCGCTGAACTATCGCAGTGTGATGGTGTTCGGAGTGCCAAGGATCGTGGACGACCCCGAAGAGCGACTAGCTGCATTCGCTGCAATCACGAACCATGTCATTCCTGGTAGATGGGATGAGGCCCGCCGGCCCAACGAGAAGGAGGACAAAGGCACGAAACTCCTTGCGCTCGACATCGTCGAGGCATCAGCAAAGGTCAGGACCGGCCCTCCTGGGGACGATGCAGAGGACATGAATCTCGGTATCTGGGCGGGTGTTATCCCGCTGGCACTGCACGCGGGCGATCCGATTCCAGCGCCAGATCTCGGCGACGGCATCCCCCTTCCACCCTCCGTCCGCCGCTTCACGACGTAGACAGAACGGTTCCGTCTGCCGTCTAATTCTTACTTCCCGTCCCTCCACGCGATCGCCTCTGTGACGACTCCCATGTCGTAGTCGGGGCCGTTGAGTCCGAACGTGATCTCTTTGGCACCCGCCGCGGCGTATTCGTCGAGACGCTCCGCATACTTCGTCTCGACACCGACGGACCGCTCGACAGCAAATCGATTCCTCCCGGTCTTGTCACACCACCCGTCCAGGACGCCCGACTTGTGGACGAAGGTCTCAGGACTCCCGAAACCATGCCAGATGTCGGCGTACTCCGAGACGATCCGAAGCGTGACCTTCTCCCCGCCGCCACCGATCAGTATCGGCAGTTTCCCAGTTGGCGGTGGATCGAGCTTGGCGAGTCGGTCCTTGATGATCGGCATTGCAGCGTCGAGTGTATTGAGCCTTCCGATCGCGGTCCCGAATTCGTATCCGTATTCGTCATAGTCCTTCTCGAACCAGCCGCTACCGATGCCGAAGATCAATCGACCGCCTGAGATCACATCGACCGTTCGTGCCATGTCAGCAAGCAGCTGGGGATTCCGGTAGCTGTTGCATGTGACCAACGCACCGATCTTGACCTTCTCCGTGGCTTCGGCCCATGCTCCGAGCATCGTCCAGCACTCATAGTGCATACCATCGTTCGGATCCGGTTCTCCGCCGTACAAAGGGAAGAAGTGGTCCCAGTTGTAGAGAACGTCGACACCGAGTTCCTCAGCTTTCGAGGCTGCGCTGCGGATCTCGGAGTAGTCAGCGTGCTGTGGATGAAGCTGAACTGCGATTCGTACGTCTGGCATCGTGCTCCTTCGCGGGTTGGCATGACACTAGTGTTCCGCCATGCCCGAGATTGACTATCGCCCAATCGCCGAAGATGAGTACCCCGCCTTTGCAAAGGCGCTCGTTGATGGCTTTTCTGTGGATGTTCCTGACGACGATTTCACAGATCTCATTCGCACGATCCATCCCCCTGAGCGTACGCTCGGCGCGTTCGAGGGCGATGAGATTGTTGGGACGTTCGCTGGATTGGCCGTCGACCTCACGATTCCTGGTGGCACGATTCCGATGGAAGGCACAACTGCCGTGACGGTGTTTCCCACGCACCGACGCATGGGATTGATGAACGAGATGATGCGATTGCACCTTGAGAATGCCGTGGACAACGGCTACGCCATTGCAGGCCTTTGGGCGTCGGAGTCGAGTATCTACGGCCGCTATGGCTACGGGATCGCGACGTACGCCGACACGATCACGATGGTGGCCAGAGACATCCGTTTCCGAGATGGGATCGATATCGACCGGGTGAGACGGATCAGTGTCGAAGACGCGCTGGCGGTGCTGCCCCCGGTGTTTGACAAGGTCCTCCCACAGACATCTGGGATGTATTCGCGTTCAACGGAGTGGTGGGAGTTGGAGGTGCTCCACGATACCGATTGGAGGAAGCGGGGAAGGACGTCTCTCCGGGTCGTCGTGCACGAGACTCCTGATGGCCCGGATGGATACGCTATCTACCGTCACGAAGCCGGGGACAGCGACGACGGGCATTCGGGCAAGACGGTGCACATCGATGAGGTCACTACCGCGAGTGAACGTGCTCACGCGTCCCTGTGGTCCTATCTCACGAACATCGACGGCAGTCCAAACGTGCGGCTTTGGAACAGCAGGATCGACGATCCCCTCGCGATGAAGCTCGTCGAGCCGAGGCGGATCAAAGTGGACAGCCAATTCGACGCACTATGGATTCTGATCCTTGATGTGACAACCGCGCTCGAAGCGCGTAGGTACGAGCAGGATGGATCAGTGCGCTTCGCGGTGACGAATGCGTTCCGCCCAGATGTTGAGGGCAGTTACGAGCTGGCAGTCACAGGAGGCGTTGCGTCGTGCGCGCGAATCGAAGCCGAAACGGACATCAGTGTGGATCTCGACGTACTTGGCGCACTGTATCTCGGAGGTGGAGACGCGCTTGGGTACCTCGCCGCCGGCCGACTACGGGCGGATGCAAGGGCTGCGGCCCATATGCACCAGCTGTTTCGGACCGCGCAGCAGCCGTGGTGTAACCAGGTTTTCTAGGACACCCGCGTCCTCCGATTTTGTGAACCAATTCACAAGTGATACCTTCTGCGCCCCAACGGAGATGGGCGAGTGAACCGTTTTCCCCTCTATAACCCCCTGCAACACCACGACGCGTGCGGTGTCGGCTTCATTGCGGATCGACATGCAGCTGCATCCCATCGCATTGTGAGGCTTGGCGTTCAGTGCCTCCATGCACTGGACCACAGGGGCGCCCGTTCGGCAGACGGCACAGGCGATGGGGCGGGAATCATGACAAGGCTCCCCTATCGACTACTCGAGCGCGAACTCAGGGCGCACGGTATCAAGGTTCCGGACCGTGACCGGATGGGTGTGGTGATGGCCTTCCTGCCCAAGGACTCTGTCGATCCTCAAAAGCTCCTCATAGAGAATGCCCTGGAGGCCAACGGCATCAAGCTCCTTCTCTGGCGAACGGTTCCCACCGGTCCGAACGTCCTGTCAGAGACCGCAACTGCATCCCTCCCGATCATCTCCCAGGCGATCGTCCAGGCAGGGACCACGATCCTCGATCAGGAGGGTCTCGAGAAGGCTCTGTTCCTGGCGAGGAAACAGATCGAGCGTGTGGATGACGTTGACGGATTCGCGGTTGTCTCCGCCTCGGCAAGGACCATCGTGTACAAGGGCCTCTTCACTGCGGACACCATTGAGCAGTTCTATTGGGATCTGCGTGATCCGATGTTCGAATCGGATTTCGTGATATTCCATCAGAGATATTCGACGAACACCGAGCCTTCGTGGGCTCTTGCACAACCATTCCGAATGCTTGCACACAATGGCGAGATCAACACGGTGCAGGCGAATCGCGCATGGATGGCCGCGAGATCCAACGATCTGGGTGAAGGCATTTGGGGGGACAGGACCCCTGATCTCGCTCCGCTGGTTCGTGCGGGCATTGGAAGTGACTCGGCGAGCCTCGACGAGGCAATGGAGGTACTGGTCCGGTCGGGTCGAGACGTTGCCCATGTCAAGGAGATGTTGATCCCCCAGGCATGGGAGAACGTCACGGATCTCGACCCCAATCTCAAGGCGTTCTACGAATACCATGCCTTTCTCACAGAACCATGGGACGGCCCAGCAGCGATCGCCGCAACCGATGGCAGGACGCTGATTGCAGGCCTTGACCGCAACGGCCTTCGACCTGCGCGCTGGACCGTCACACCGGACACAGTCCTTGTGGCTTCGGAAGCGGGGATCGCTCCCGAAGTGGAGGTTCTCGCTGTGGACACCGGCCAGCTCGGCCCAGGTGAGATTCTTTCTGTTGATCTCGACGATGGATCGATTGCCTTCTCAGCCGAGGTTAAGACGCGACTTGCGAATCACCGGCCCTACGCCAACTGGCTCACGACAGAGACGGCGTACGTTCGTGATCCTTTCGACGACCTCCAGGATGAACGCTTCGATGCCGGAGCGCTGAGCAGGGTGTTCGGCTACACCGCTGAGGAGCGGAGACTTCTCCTTCAACAGATGACCGAGGGCAAAGAACCGATCCTGTCGATGGGCCACGACACCGGCCTTGCCGCCTTGTCTGAACTACCGCAGAGGCTGACCCGGTATTTCCATCAGGCCTTTGCCCAGGTGACGAATCCTCCAATGGATCCCATCAGGGAGAAACTGGTGATGTCTCTTCGCACCTACGTCGGGAGACATGGGTCGTTCCTTGAGGAGACTCCCCAACAGGCTCACATGATGGAGCTGACGTCGCCGGTGCTCTCTGACGCTGATCTTGAAGCACTACGAACATCAGATGATCCGTCATTCAGATCGGAATGGTTCGACATCCTCTTCGATCCGGCTGGTGGCGCGACAGGAATGGTCTCCGCCGTGAACGAGATCTGCGCGGAGGTCGAGGCCGTTGTTCGCGACGGCGCAACGATCGTGATGCTCTCTGACAGGTCGACGGACGAACGTCATGCCGCGATTCCAATCGCTCTCGCGGTTGGTGCGGTCCACCATCACCTGATTGATGTTGGCCTGCGTCTCCATGCCTCGATCATCGCGGTATCGGGTGAGCCAAGGGATGCCCACGACCTTGCGTGTCTCATGGGCTTCGGTGCTGCCGCGGTCAACCCGTATCTCGCCATTGAACAGGTCCGTGCAATGGCTGTGTCTGACGAGGTGCCGCTCGGCGCGGTCGAAGCCCAGGAGAACTACAGGCTGAGCCTTGAACAGGGGCTGTTGAAGATCATGTCCAAGATGGGCATTTGCACAGTCAAGTCCTACCGGTCGTCTGAGCTCTTCGAGGCGATCGGGCTTGACGAGGAGGTGTGCGATCTTGGGTTCCGGTTCACACAGCGCCGCATCGGTGGCGTCGGATTCGACAAGATTGCGCAGGATGTGATCGTCCGCCATCGCCGCTATGTCAGCGGGGAGGAGGAGATCGAGGGGTACTACAAGCACCGCAGGGGTGGTGTCCCCCATATCGCTGCCCCCCGTGCGGTCCTTGCCCTTCAGAAGGCTGTTCGGTCCGGCGACATCGAGGTGTACGACAAATATCTGAATCTCATCGATGAGGAGAGGCCGGTGATGGAGCTTCGCGATCTCCTCACTGTCGACAGTGTCGGAGATCCGATCCCAAGTGACGACGTCGAGCCCGTCGAGCGGATCATGCGTCGATTCGTCACAGCTGCAATGTCGATGGGTGCGTTATCGAAAGAGGCACACGAGACGCTTGCCGAAGCCATGAACCACATTGGTGGCATGTCCAACTCGGGCGAGGGCGGCGAGGACTCCTCTCGATTCGGCACCAAGCTGAATTCACAGATCAAGCAGATCGCAAGTGGGCGTTTTGGCGTAACTCCTGGATATCTCGCCTCTGCAGAGGAGTTCCAGATCAAGATGGCCCAGGGATCCAAGCCGGGGGAGGGTGGCCAGCTCCCTGGTCACAAAGTGACACCGGAGATCGCAGAGCTGCGCCACACCGAGCCTGGCGTCACGCTGATTTCGCCGCCCCCGCACCACGACATCTACTCGATCGAAGACCTTGCTCAGCTCATATATGACCTCAAGACCTTCAAACCGCTCGCAAGGGTCTCGGTGAAGCTTGTTTCGGGTCCAGGAGTTGGAACTATTGCTGTTGGGGTCGCGAAGGCCTCGGCTGACGCGATCACGATTTCTGGCAACGCCGGGGGCACTGGCGCATCTCCGATCGTCTCGATGAAGCATGCCGGATCGCCCTGGGAGATCGGACTGGCTGAAACGCACCAGTCCCTGGTGGCGAACGGACTCCGCTCCTCTGTGCTGCTCGAGACCGACGGCGGTCTCCGCACAGGCAAGGATGTTGTCGTTGCGGCGATGCTTGGTGCGGAGCGATACGGGTTCGGCACGCTTCCTCTGCTGGCACTCGGCTGCAAAATGGTCAGACAGTGTCATGAGAACACGTGTCCGGTTGGAATCGCGACACAGCGAGACGATCTCAGGGCGAAGTACTCGGGATCGGTCGAGCAGGTGATCCAGCTGTTCAGGTTGATCGCCATGGATGTCAGACGGATTCTTGCATCGATCGGCGCGCGTACGGTCGATGAGATCGTGGGAAGAGGTGATCTACTCGGATCGATCGGAGGTGGGGTGGGCGCAGATCTGGAATCGCTTCTGGTCCGAGCGGACTTCGGCCAGGATCGCAGCTTCAGACGGGTCGAGCGCTCCCAACTTGGCGAGCAGCTCGCTGAGGCCGGGAGGATTGTCCTGCGCGGCGATGGCCCCGTTTCTGTGGCGTTCCCGATCGCGAATACTGATCGGTCGGTGGGGACTCGACTGTCCGGAGAGATCGCAGAGATCAATGGCGACGCCGGCCTCAGCGACGGAGGACTTCACATTCGGCTCTCCGGCACAGCAGGGCAATCACTCGGAGCGTTCCTGAGTAGAGGTGTCGACATCGAGCTCGATGGCGTTGGGAACGACTACGTCGGGAAGGGAATGGGTGGTGGCACGATCTCGATCCGCCCGTTCACTGAGTCGTCAACAGTCCCACAGGGCGCAGGGAACGCTTGCTTGTATGGCGCAACGGGCGGAGATCTCTACGTCGCTGGTGTTGTCGGCCAGCGCTTTGCGGTGCGAAACTCGGGCGCAACCGCAGTCGTCGAGGGTACGTCGGATCATCCCTGTGAGTACATGACCGGAGGAAAAGTGGCGGTCCTTGGACCGGCCGGCAGGAACATCGCAGCAGGGATGACAGGAGGAGTGCTCTTCCTCCATGATGTCGATACATCGGTCAAGGCTCATGTCTCTGCTTCCGCGCCCTCGCCGAAGCGGCTGGGTGACGAGGATGCTGCAGAGCTCAAGGAGATGGTCCAAGTACACGTTGCTCGCACCCGCTCCCGCAGGGGAACAGAACTCCTCACCGACTGGGACGAAGCCGTCAAGTCGTTCTGGGTGTTGCGACCGGAGCCACCAGAGGACGACACACGCGAGACTGTTCACAGTTCACAGTT
>JAMBLH010000086.1 GCA_023336875.1 Actinomycetes bacterium | reverse complement strand
CTCTCCAACTCTCATGGATACAAGCCGGACGTCAAGCGCGTCAGCGGCGTAGAGGTCCGTGGCCTTTGTGATGGTGAACGCGGCATCGTCGATCAGCGTCCCGTGCGCAGCTTCTTTCATGTGGCTCTCAAGTGACGGGGGAGTGACATGGCTGAGCGCACCGATGCTCAGCTTTACCTCCTGGACCTTCTCGGAGGGGCTGAGCGCGGCAATCCGAACGGCTTCGTCCATCAGATTCGTCACAAGTCTTGACTCATGCACTGGCGAGCCTCCTTGTGACCTCGTGTACCGCTTGCACGACCGGAGGGGACAGGTTGACACCGACGGTGAGGTCACCTGCTTCGATGCCTATGACCTCGATGCTTGTGGGCATTCGTCCGAGCGCACGAGCCAATTCGATACCTGCGGCTGGCCCGAAGGAATGCGTCGACGCAAAGGTCTCGCCCGGAAGAGGAGTCTCTCGTACATCGAACGAACGTACCGTCCCTGGTCGTGCTCCGGATCGCATTGCATCGACGACAACGACGTCGTCGGTCTCGGACCACAGATTGAACATGTCAAGCGCACCAGCGTCGACAACGTGGGTGGCGCACCCGGTCAGAGCCTCCACGACCGCAACACCAGCACCATCGTCCCCCCTGTCCCTGTTTCCGACGCCGATGATGATCCACGGCACTAGTTCACCCGCTCCACTGTCAGGTCGAGGAAGTGCGTTGCGCACGAGATGCACGGGTCATAGTTTCGGATCGCCTGCTCCAGCTGCCACTTGAGCTTCTCGTCCTCCATCTGGGTTCGTGGCCCCACGAACTCCCTCAGGTCGGCTTCGATGCTGCTTTGGTTCTGAGACGTCGGTGGGACGATCTTGGCGTCTGCGATCAGGCCTCCAGGGTCGATCTCGTATCGGTGATAGAGAATCCCCCTCGGTGCTTCGCTGGCCCCATGGCCGACCGAGTCCGTTGACTCCACGGTGATCCACGGTTCAGGTGGTCGCTCATACTCATCGATCAGCCTGAGTATCTCCTCACACGCAAGCACGATTTCGACAGATCGTACGATGATGCTCTTGAACGGATTCCGCTCGCCCTTTGCGAGTCCGACCTCGTCCGCGATCGCTCGGGCACGGGGCGTGAGCTGATCGTGGTTGAGCGTGAATCTTGCCATCGGGCCAACGTGATAGGTCCCCCGTTCGCGGAGCCTGCAGTGGAGGGCGTTGGAGTGCTCGACATGGATCTCCTCGAAATGCTCTGTCCACTCCGACACGTCTATGTCGAGCCCCTCGCTCGAGATGATGCGCCCATCGGTGATCGCATACTCGTCTGGATGGTGAAGCGCGACGAACTCGTAAGGCATCTCGAAGTCGGGGAACTCGAATCCGCTCACAAGCCGGACGGTCTCCTCTGACATCCCAAGTGCCCATTCGAGTTCCTCAACAAGCGTGTCGAGTTCGCTCTGTGTTGGTGTTCTGTAGAAGCCACCCACTCTCATGTTGATGGGGTGGATCTCCCTCCCACCGAGCAGCGTCATCACCGTGTTGCCCAGTTTCTTGAGGCGAAGCGCGTGTGTGACCACCTCTGGCAGGTCAGCCGCGAGTTCGATAGCGCTCTCGTACCCGAGGAAGTCAGGCGCATGGAGCATGTAGACATGGAGCGTATGGCTCTCGATCCACTCGCCGGCGTACAGCATCCTGCGTAGCGCACGGATCTGCGGATGCACTTCGACGTCTGCAGCGAATTCCATTGCATTGATAGAACTCATCTGATACGCAATCGGGCAGATGCCACAGATCCGAGACGTGATATCTGGCGCTTCCGAGGGCTTCCTTCCCCTGAGGAATGCCTCATAGAAACGGGGTGGCTCGAATATGGCGAACTGGAGATCGATGATCTCGTCGCCATCGAGCTTCAGGTACATCGCTCCCTCACCCTCGACCCTGGCGAGATAGTCGACGTTGATCTCCCGCGTGCTGGATTCAGCCGTCATACTTTTCGCTCGCTTCCTTGAACTCTGGTGCGTAGGTATTGAACGTCCGCAGTGCGTGCACAAGATCCGGATCGTCCATACCAAGTCCTTGCCAGATATCGCGCAGAGAATCGATATTCGGATCCGCTGAGGGCCCGAAACACCCGAAGCAGCCGCGGTTGTAGGCCGGGCAGATGGCTCCGCACCCTGCGTGGGTCACGGGCCCCATACACGGTGTGCCTCCGGCCACCATGATGCAACGGACGCCGCGCATCTTGCACTCCACACAGACGCTGTGGTTTGGTGTATTCGGACGTCGCCCGTGTAGGAATGCGTCGATCACCTCGATGAGTTGGTGCTTCGAGATAGGGCAGCCCCTGAGCTCAAGGTCAACCTCGACGTGGTCAGCAATGGCCGTCGAGTTCGCGAGCGTGTCGATGTACTCGGGGTGTGCGTACACGATTGCGATGTACTCGTCCACATCCGCAAAGTTCTTCAACGCCTGTATCCCACCAGCGGTTGCGCACGCTCCGATGCTCACAAGCGTCCCAGATTGTGCCCTGATCTCCTTGATGCGTCGTGCGTCGTGGGCAGTTGTCACCGAGCCTTCGACGAGCGACAGATCGTATGGACCTCCGATCTCACGTCGTGTTGCTTCGGGGAAGTAAGCGATGTCGATGGCCCCGACGATGTCGAGGAGTTCGTCCTCACAGTCGAGCAGGGTCAACTGGCATCCGTCGCACGACGCGAACTTCCATACGGCGAGCTTTGGTTTCGTTTGGATGGTCATCGTCATATCGAACCGATCTCGAGTCGTTCGGCCACGGCGGTGTACGGCATGACGGGTCCGTCCTTGCAGATGAAGTCAGATCCGAACTGACAATGTCCGCAGAAGCCGATGCCGCACTTCATGCTCCGCTCGAGGCTCACGTAGATGTCCTCTGTTGGAACGCCCAGATCTTCGAGGGTCCTTGCAACGATCTTCATCATCACCTCTGGCCCGCAGATCACCGCCACGGTCTCCTCAGCGGAGCAGCGGAGTCGCTGCACGAGGGGAGTGACGACACCGACGGAGCCCCGCCAGCCTCTGTCTCCGCGATCGACAGTGACCTCGACATTGATGTCGGGCCTGTCGTTCCATTCCCTCAGCTCGTCTCGATACAGAACCTCGTTTGGTGAGCGCGCTCCGTAGGCAAGCCCGAGGCAGTAGTGGCGATCTCG
>JAMBLH010000085.1 GCA_023336875.1 Actinomycetes bacterium | reverse complement strand
TCACCGATAGCGCCAAACTCACCGAGGGTGGCGTCGAAGACGCCCGCAAGACCGCCGCATCCCTCAGGGACGGCACCTACGAAGACGACTGACCGGCGTGTCTCCTTTTCTCCCTCAACTTGTTGGGGGAGAAAATGTTGAAGTACGAAATGGATGGGGATGTTCTGCATCGCGGCTCGCGCCGACCCGTTCCCCTGGTTCGATCATGTAGCAGGTTGTCCACAGAAACACTCAAAAGCCATGTTCCCATCGCGTATGATTCGAGTGAGAACACATCAGGCGCTACCAGCTGTCACGGCTGAGTGAGGGATTCTTGGTACATGTCGAGTGACGAATCTGGGGACAAGCCCGGTGCGGGATCATGGTGGAAGAACAATGGGTCATGGGTAGCGAGCATCGCAGTTGGTGTACTTGTGCTCGGCGGGTCGATCTTCACAACAACCAGCCAGGGCGATGCGCTTCGGGATCAGATCAGCAGTGAGTCGGAGACCAACCGCCAGCAGATACTCACCCAAGCGGCGGTTGATCGCGAGGGATTAGCTCTGGAACAGGACCGCCTTCGGGATGCCCGAGAGAAGGCGATTGATGATGTGCTTGCTCTCTGGATCCCGTTCGTTGTCGGTGAAGACGTGCCTCAACAACTCGAGGCCCTGGCGGTCCTGGCAGCGGTCATGCCGGATCAGATTGGTGGCATCCTTGATGATGTGTTCTCCATACTTGCTGATCAACAAGGAGTGAACTCCGATCTCATCGAGCAGGCTCGTGACACGGCCAGTGAACGCGCAGATGCGGTCGAGTGGGTGATCGTGATCGGGGAGAGGCAGCAACTGGTCGAGGCGGAGGGGCTTGTCGTAGATGCGACGGAAAAGGGCTTCGGCTCTCCTCAGGTGTACCGGCTCGGTGGCGATGCGTTCGCGGTGGTTCTGTCGGGTTTCGAGACGCGGGACGATGCGGACGTCACCCTCATATCTGTGCGAGCGACCCTCCAGGAGGGGGCACAGGTTGTCGACGTGAACGCGTGGTGCCTCTATCCAGTTGTCGACGAAACCGGAAGCGTACTCTGTGCGCCGACATCGTACGATCAGCTCGTGCTCCTCGACGGCCCAAAGGTCTTCTGGCCACTGGCCACGCCCACAGCCGTCAACCTCAGGGACCTCGTGGGTAGCTCCGACCTGTTACCGCGTGGGGACGGTGGAGAGCAATTCGTGCCCGTGTTCTCCGAGGGGCCCGGTGGAATCGGAGGTATGGGATTCAACGCGACCTCGCAGCAGCGCCTCAGCTCGAAGTTCAATCCGCAAAGCGAACTCGGTACCGGCTCGTGGACGCTGGAGACGTGGGTGAAGCTCGAGGAGGCGAATCTGGCCCTTGACGACAGTGGCATGCCGGGACCGATGACGGTGATCGGAGGTTGGAATAGCACGGCCGGTGAGAGGTGGTATCTCAGTGTCGAAGAGGGAAGACGCGTCTGTGTCGGGATCGGTGCTGGGAGCAAGGTATGTGCGCCGGGCACCATGGTGGACGACGGCACATGGCACCACATTGTCGTAACGTACCATGCTGAGGCGGGCGCTGCAGCGCTGTTCATTGACTCCGTCAACGCCGAACTCAAAACAATGCCATGGTCCGCAGGCGAGCGACTCATTGATGTCACGATGTCGGTCGGAGCGATGTTCAATGACAATGTCGCGAAGATCCAAAGCGTCACGAACGACGACAGTGTCACGAAGGACCACAACGTCACGAGGGACGACGATGGTGAGGGGTGGGAGGAGTATTGGAACGGTGGCGTGTCACGCGTCGCTGTGTACGGGGGTCTGCTC
>JAMBLH010000084.1 GCA_023336875.1 Actinomycetes bacterium | reverse complement strand
TAGAGGAGGCTCGTGGTCACATCTGCCTCATGGGCGATGTCATTCACGGTGATCGTTGACGGTTGACCCCTTGCACAGAGTTGTTCGGTAGCTGGCAGGAGGGCGTTGGTGACCTGATCTCTCCCACGTGGCCGTGAGGTTGTTTGGCCGATAGACATACCCATGACCAAATTCTAACCACGTTGATTGACCGTTCAATTCCGTGCTAGTGTCGCGATGAACGATTTCAGTTTTTCTTGGAGGATTGCCGCATGCCCGAAGCAACGCCAGGACCAGTTGTCCACGACGCCGAGTATTACGTCTTGTTCGACCAGCATGGCGATTCGTGGGAGCTTGAGGACAAGCAGCTCGATGCCAAGCTCGCAGAGCTTGAGGAGAAGTTCGGTGCAAAACCGAACGTTGTGCACATCATGTGGGACGACATGGCGTTCGGTGATGCTGGTATCCCTGCGCTGAACAAGATCAGAGGTTTCGATACTCCGAACTGCAATCGGATGGCTGAAGAGGGAGCACTGTTCACCCGCTACTACACCGAAGCTGCATGCACGCCGTCCAGAGCCGCGGTGCTTACCGGACGGTATGCGGTTCGATCGGGCATGTATAACGTGGCATTTCCCATCGAGGCGGCTGGCCTCGGATCCGAGGAGGTCACGATGGCCAATGTCCTCTCTGGCGCGGGCTATGCCACGGCCTTCTACGGCAAATGGCATCTCGGGGACATCGAGGAGAGCTACCCGACGAACCAGGGCTTCGATGAAACGCTATTCACCCCCTACAACCAGGTACTGAGCCTTTGGAACCGGATTGGTGAAGGTGCAAACGCCGTTCAGGGTGTGATCAGGCCGATGCTGGTCGATGATCCATATGAGGTCGACAAGACGTTTGGACCTTCCGACTGGATCATGTCGATGGAGGGCACCAAGGGTGGGGAGATGCTCGAATGGAAGTCGAGCAGCCTTGAGGATTACAACCAGATCGACCCTGAATGCGAGAAGCGCAGTATCGAGTTCATCCGCAGGAACGCTGCGGAGAAGAAACCGTTCTACCTAGCGTACTGGCCCCTGTTGACTGCGTTCATCCCGAATCCGAGGAAGCAGACCGTGTCTCGAGGGATCCTTGGTGATGGATTCCAGAGCGTCGACGCGTTCATAGGGCAGGTCATGGATGAGCTGACTGAACTCGGCATCGCGGAGAACACGGTTGTCGTGTGCCATGCGGATAACGGACCGATGGTGCACAATCCTCCACCGGGTCTCGGTATGGCGGAGACCGTATTCCGCGGAGGGAAGAGCGATTATTGGGAGGGTGGAATTCGCGTCGCCGCACTTGCATGGTGGCCAGGGATGATCGAGCCAGGCACGATTATCGGTGACATGTTCCACGAGATGGATCTCTATCCGACATTTGCCCGTCTCGCGGGAGCGACTGGCCTGATTCCAACCGATCGGATCATCGACGGGATCGACCAGACAGCGGTTCTCGTGAACGGCGATACGAGTGGTCGACGCGACTACAACTTTGTGTACACCGGAAACATTCTGGCGGCGAGTATCAAGGGTCGATTCAAGAGGGTGTGGGTCGGGGACCATCCCGGCCTCCCGGGTTCGGCATTCTACGATCTGTACAACGATCCGCGTGAGGTGAATCCGGCTCTGGTCCCCTTCCTGGGAACCAGCAGCTCGTTCACAACGATGCGTAAGCGCCACGAGATCTGGAAGCAGAAGTATCCCGATCGTCCAACCAAGCGCGGAGCGCCGTTCACAGGGATAGCGAATGCCCGGGAGGAGACGAAGGCACTGTCGAATCCCCCAGTGGATCTCGAGAAGCTGCCTTTCGATCCACTTGAGTACATGAACTTCGAACTCCCATGGGACGGCCTTGACGCGGACTGAAGCGGTGTCGCCCCGGAGATTTGTCGGAACCGAAAGGCACTGAGTGAGCGGCTACGACGGATCTACGATGGCCACGTTCGATTTTCATCACTCGATGCTGACTGACGAGGTCAGAACTTCGTCCTTCCTGAGAGCGATTATGGAAGTGGTCGAACCGGGGGATGTTGTCGTGGACATCGGTTCCGGGACAGGCGTGCTCTCACTATTCGCTGCCATGGCGGGTGCCTCCCGTGTCTATGCCATCGAGCGGGAACCTGTCATCGAGATCGCCAGCGAGATAGCTGCGCGCAATGGGCTGTCCGAGACGATTGCCTTCATCGCGGGCTCTTCGCTCGAAGTTGATATTCCCGAACAGGCAGACGTCCTCATCACGGAGACGATCGGAAATGCGGGATTCGATGAGGGAATTGTCGCGTGGGTTGCAGATGCAAGGAGACGGTTCCTCAAGCATGACGCATTGGTTGTGCCCGGACGCGTGGACGCGGTAGCAAGCCTCATCTGTGTTCCTACCGACTTCATGGCCATCGACAAGTGGTCACGGCCGCTGCAAACGCTTGACTTCACGCCGCTGAGCCGGATCGTTCGCAACAATCTCATATGGACCGATCTGAGTCCAGCCGCAATCGTGAGTGAGCCAGTTGTCGTATTCGGCACGGACTTCTCCTCGGAGCCGAAATGGTTGACTGGGAGCGTTCGCGTCGAGGCAATCAAGGACGCCTTGGTGCACGGTATCGGTATGTGGTTCAGGTCCAGTCTTGCTCCGAATACCCAGATCACGAACGCACCGCCGAACACCGTTCCGAGCTGGGAGCAGGGGTTCCTGCCACTTGATGAGCCAATGGTGGTTGCCGCCGGTGATCAGATCCGTTTCGAAGTTTCTTCGGCTGCGTCTGGAGCGGAGTGGAGATGGCAGGTCGGGTCCGGGAGAACTCATATCACCAGTGATGGACAACTGAGTATGCGTAAGGTTGAAGAAGCGGTCAAGTAGGCCGTAGCGAGAGGAGCAATCATGCCGAGAATGGGCGGACGCGGACGAGGACGTGCGCGACGACGCAGACGGCGCGTGAGGCGTCGCAGGATCTTGTTGGTGGGCGGACTGGTCGCCTTCGGTACATATAAGTTCTCGACACGTGACGCCGACCGTATCCAGGAACACACTGGTACCGATCCCGAAGAACTGGACGATGCCGAACTCGAACAGGCGATGCAGGACCTGAACATCGACCCGCAGAAGGTCACATCTGCCGATACCGAGCAGGGTGGTCAAGCTTCTGCGCCGGCATCGTCGGCTTCAGCGGCGCCGTCGAGCGGTGGGTCAACTGGCTACCTCGACGAGCTCACTCAGTTGGCTTCGTTGCACGAACAGGGAATCCTGACGGATGCCGAATTCGATGCGAAGAAGGCACAGATCCTGGGCGACAACTGAGGTTCGACAGGATGGGCATAGCGTCATCCCTGGGAGCGATCACGCTCTCAGGGTGATTCGCTGTCGTTCCTTGCGTTCTCGAGAAGTTGTTTCGGAGTGACCTTGCCGCGACCCGTGACACTGGCCCCCTCGAATGTGGCACCAGTGACAGTGGCGTCAGAGAAGTCGGATGGACCAGTTACGGCGTCGCAGAAGTTGGCATCGGTGAGGTTGGCTCGTCGGTAACTCGTCGTCTTGCGGAGAATGAACCTGTGGGATCCGCTGTGTAACAGCCTCACTTCCTCCGGGTTGGCGAGCGCTCTCCTGGCAAGGACGACGGCTGCGACCGAGATGAAGATGGCGAATAGCGCTCCTCCCGCCGATCGTGCCGTCGCTGCTCCGACTACGGCAACGACCAGGAATGCCGTGGGCGAGATGATCCCAGCAGTTGC